>NZ_JAUBOZ010000074.1:0-39951 GCF_036700475.1 Microcoleus sp. T2B6
ATTAATAATTTATAACTCTGCAATTATACATTATTGGGCCAATTTTAGCAATCTTTTCCTATCATTCAACACTTCTGCATTTATAATGGTTTGGATAAACCACAACAGGACGAATTACCAAAAATATTTATTAAACTTGTAAATTTTAGCCCATTCACAAAATATCCAGTCCATAAGCTATATGTACGTAGGGTTGCAAGAAAAACTGAATTTAGGGAAGAAGTCTGGGATTTAGTACAAGTTCTAGCTGACAAGCGGTTAGTAACAACTAACCGCAACGCAGACGGTGAAGATACGGTAGAAATCATACATGAAGCACTCTTTAGAGAATGGACACTCTTGCATGGCTGGATAAATAATGATCACGATTTTCTCACTTGGCTGTATCCATTGCGGATAAATATAGCACAGTGGAATAAAGGTGAAGCATCATTATTGCGAGACCAACCTCTGATTACTGCTGAAGATTGGTTACAACAGCGCCCAGAAGATTTGACAAATGAGCGAGAATATATTCAACAAAGTTTGGATTTCCAACAGAGAGAGAAAGATCAAAAAAAGCATGATGAACTAGAAAAATTAAAAGTTCAATCTAAATTAGAGACTGAACAGGAAAACTCTCAGATATTGGCATCAGCTAATCAGAAATTGACTGATGCCAACCAAGAAGCCGAACATAAAATTCGCTATGGCAATGTTTATTTAGCAGTGAGTATAGTTGTCGGTGTTCTATTTTTAGGATCAGCAGCTATATCTTTCCAAAAACAGCAAGAAGCTCAAAAAGGTACACAACTAGAACAGCAAAGTAATAGCATCATCAGACAATTTCCTGATAACCAAATACAAGGTTTACTCTCGGCAATACAAGCAGGAGAAGAGTTGAAAGAACAAGTAAAAGACAATCGTCCGCTTGAAAAGTATCCCACAATTAGACCAATATCAGTTTTACGAGAAATCCTAGATAATATTCACGAAAAAAATACATTTAATACGAATCAAGAAATCGTGACAAGTCTTAGCTTCAGTCCCGACAGCAAGTACATCGCTACCGCAGGAAAAGATGGGACACTCCGGCTTTGGAATTTATCAGGAAAAGAAATTATTAAACCAATAAAAGCACATGACGGTACGATTAATGGTGTAAATAGTGTCAGCTTTAGCTCTGATGGTAAAACGATTGCTACATCTGGTGAGGATGGTAAAATCAAAATTTGGGACTTATTCGGCAACTTAAAAATTACTTTGCTAGAGAAAGAGGGCGGAGTTAAAAGTGTCAGTTTTAGTCCCGATAATAAAAAACTAGCCACAGCAGGCGATTATGGGATTGCTCGTATCTGGGACTTATCCACTAAAAGTTCGGTTCAATTAGAAGGATACAAAGTAATAAAAATTAATAGTATAACTTTTAGTCCTGATGGGAAGAAAATTGCTACGGCTGGAGATGATGGCACGGTCAGATTCTCGGACTTATCAGGAAAACCAGTAGGTTCCATAATAACACCACATAATGGGAAACCAGTTTATCGTGTCAGTTTCAGTCCAAATAGACAACTTTTAGCTACAGCAGGGGAAGACAATGTAGCACGTATTTGGAACTTATCTGGAAAACAACAAAAAAAGCTAGAAGGGCATCAGGGTTTAGTGAGTTTTGTCAGTTTTAGTCCTGATGGCAAGCGTCTAGTTACAACTTCAGAAGATGGAACAGTTAGAGTATGGGACTTCTTGTCTGGACAGGAAATCTATCAGTTTAAAGGGCATGGGCGCAAGGTTTTAAGTGCTAGTTTTAGTCCAGACGGTCAGTATCTAGCCTCTGCGGGAAAAGATGGTAAAACTAGAATTTGGAATTTATCAGATCAACAAAAGACTCAAACGACTCAATTTAAAGGTCATCAAAGCGATGTCAATACTCTGAGTATAAGTCGAGATGGAACGCGAATGGCTTCTGGAGACAATAATGGTTTTGTTAGATTGTGGGACTTGTCTACTAACAAGCAAATAGGTAAAGAATTTAAAGCTAATAATAGAGGTCGTGTTTTGAGTCTAACGTTTAGTCCAGATAGCAAGTTTTTGATTTCAGGTGGAGAAGATGGAATCGCTAAAATTTGGGATTTATCGGGACAGTTAATCAGACAATTGAAAGAAAAGCAAGGCAATTCTTTTATTTCTAGTCTTAGTTTCAGTTCAGATGGAAAGTATATTGCTACAACAGGAGCAAATCAAACGGCTAAAATTTGGAGTTGGGATGGTGAAAAAATTGCAAAAAAAATTGCAACGTTAGAAGGTCATAAAAATTTAGTGTATCAAGTTAGCTTTCATCCCAAACAAGAGATTATAGCTACTGGTGCATGGGACGGTACTATTGGACTGTGGAAGTTGTCTGATAATAAAGTGAACAAAATTAAAATATGGCCGGGACATCAAGGAAAGATTCGGAGTTTGAGTTTTAGTTCTGATGGAAAATACCTGGCTACAGCAGATGATAATAGTGAACTTAAAGTTTGGGATTTATCAGGTCAAGAAAAAATTAAATTATTTACTTATCAAAGGGAAATTCAAGCTGTAGCTTTTAGCTCTGATGGCAAGTATATTGCGACAGGAGGAAAGGATGGAACGGTTAAACTTTGGGACTGGCTGGGACGGCAAGTTTTTGAGTTTAAAATCGAAAAAATCGAAAAAATCGAAAAAGGTGTTTGGGATATCAGTTTTAGCTCTGATGGACGCTCAATCGTTGCTGGTGGCGATAGCGGTCAGTTGCAGTCATGGCCGGTTAAGGATCTAGATCAATTGTTGGCTGAAGGCTGTGACTGGCTTAAAGGATATCTTGAAAATTCTGGACAAGCAAAAGATAGATTGGAAGTCTGCCGTAATAAAGATAGCAATCCTAAATGAATTATCAACATCTTGTAGGTTGGCTTGAACGAATTGAAACCCAAAGCTTGCCGAAACAAGAATGTTGGGTTTCTTTCCTTAAGTCAACCTACTATTGCGGTGCCCACTGCGGATCGTTGCTAAGGTCATTGCTCAACGTTATATTACGTGGCTCATCTGGATAGAGATACGAGAGAGACTCAACAATTTTTGTGGCTTCTGCAAGACTTAGAGTATCGGAATGTAAATGATAATTCCACGCAGAACTATCACCATCTGATGGACTATTTTCTGATGTATTATTAGGTAATGGTGGACGAACACTTATAATAACGTCTATAGAAGACTTATCAGAAGTTTTATCAAATTCTTTGTATCCAATAATCACTTCACCAAAAGCAGGTGAATTAACTGCTTTAAGTTTTGGGGCATAAGGAGGTCCCCCTGCACCAGGGCCTTCTGCGTAAGCAGTGATTGTAAAACTATTATTACTCGCATTCTTATAAGAAATTTGATACTTTACGTCATAGCCGTATGGATCTTTAGGAGGAACTTCAGGTTTAAAGCTATGAAGTTTAAATCCTGGGGGAAGATAAGTTGGTAAAACTGCATCAACTTTGTGTAGTTTACCCAGACTGTCTTTGAATACAATATTTTTCAACTGTTCTACTTGCTGTGGTATTAGTTGTGAAGCTTTAGCTACAGCATCTTTTGTCGGCTGAGGTTTCCGCTTAGTAGCCGTGATTATAGCTTCTCCTACTTCAACACCATCCAACTTAGGAACTAGAACTTGTTGAAATTGATATGCGCGTTCCTGACTAGAAAATTGCGCTACTAGGATAAATGTCCCTTCTTTGTCTATCCTAGTTTTGTTGTAATCAGCATCTCCACAAAATTTAGATTGTACAGTTTCTACATCAACATTCATACTGTTGTAAAAAGGCATCCAAACAGGATAAGTCTTGAAATTATCTGCTTTGGCGTCCTTGGGTAGTTTATCGCTACAACTTGCTTGCGGGAACGAAATGCTGTCAAAAGGATTCGTGGGTTGACTGGTTTTCGTCTCTGGCAATCGATCGACTTTTTGCAGTTGTGGTGTTGACTGTTCTTGAGAGTTAGTCTGCGTTCGATCGCAGGCCACTAAAAATCCAATCAGGAGTCCAATTATCAATGTATTTAGTTTCATATTGTTTTTTAGATCGGGTTAAGGATTCAGGTATTGGAGCGATTCAACGATTTTAATTGCTTCTGTAATATTAACAGTTTCGGTAGAAAAATAGTATTCACGATTTGTGTTTTTGTTGTATAAAATGCCAGTAGCACATACTAGATGTGATTGATTTATGTCATTATCAAAATATGTATATGCAACAATGATTTTTCCTAATTTTTTTGAATTTACTTCAATCTCCTTGTATCCTAAAGGCTCATCACCACAAAAACAACAAGCACTGGCAATTTCAAACCTAGAATCGCTTGAATTACTATATTCAATACGATAGTAACTATTATTTGAATCTTTCCAAGCGTATAATTTTTTAACTTTAAATCCAGGGGGAATATAAGTTGGAACAATAGCTTTAAGTTTTAAGTATTCCATCTTTAATTTATCCTTTAACACTAAGTCGGTTTTTTCTAAAGATACCAACTTCTCGACTTCTTGAGTAGTTAGTTTTGCCGCTTTTCCGATCGCATATGGTGAATTATCATTACCAACTACATCGTCAGCTTTTTTGTCTTGACTTTGTTGCTCACCTGTGGGTTGTGCGGCTTTAGCGTCATTTTTAGGAGATTTTTGTATTGGTTTAACACCTATGATGGTAGCCTCACCTACCTCTACACTGCTATTCCCTAACTTACGTGCCAGAAATTCCTTAAATTGATTAACACGTTTTTCGTCAGTGAAAGATGCGACTTGTATAACGTATTTGCCCTTATCTTTTGTAGTTATTTTTAAAGCATCTCCACAATAATTAGCCTTAATAGTTTTTAAATTGCTGTCGCTGTAATCGACGAACACTGGATATAACTTAATTGTATCTGTTTTCTTATCAGTTGGCATTCGATCGCCACAACCTGCTTTAGGAAATGAATCGCTATCAAAAGGATTCGATGAATTTGTGGGTGTGGGTGTTGGTTCAGGTGCTACCGGAGTGGGTGTCGCTGTGGGTGTTGGTTCAGATACTACCGGAGTGGGTGTCGCTGTGGGTGTTGGTTCAGATACTACCGGCTTGCTAGTCGGGTTAGCCGCGGCACTTGGTGATACTGTTGGTGCAACAGTCGTAGTAGTGTCGTTACAGGCAACTAACAGCGCGATCAGTAATCCAGGGATTGCCAAATTTAGTTTCATGTTTAAGATTTATTTGTATGTTTAGCATCAATTGCAACTGTCAGGCAGAGTCATCAGGATGTTTTACACAGATAAATCTCACTAAATAAGTCGGCTTCTCAGCCCGATCGCAAAATTTCTACTTCTGCCAGTCTTGACAAAAAACTTTTTTGTGTGTACAGATATTTACCTAAGTTTTGTATAATCGATCGATAAGCTCGATCTATTCAATTTCAGGACTTCGCATAGAGCCCAGAAACCGGGTTTTTTCCGAAATAATCGTCACAACCCGCAGATTCGGTTAAAAACCCGGTTTCTTCGATCGAAGCGCGTCCAGGACTGACAATGCAACCGAAAACGATAGGACTTGATATTTCTGATTCATGGCGAACTGTCTAACTTGTCAAACAGTTGATTAAAGAAATCTTCGGCTTTTTTCCCTTCGCCTCGCGAGCTTTGTTCCAACCCCAGTTTAATTCCCTTTAAAGTTTCCAATAACTCAAACGCATCTAAAAGCTTCTGATAGGATTCAGCATCCTGAACAACTAACTCAGCTTTCCCGTTGACAGTTAGAACCACAGGATGTTTGGTTTGCTTGATCCGCTGCACAAACTCAGTGGTATTGCGTTTAAAATCCGTGAGAGAATGTATGTCTTTTGAAAGGTTTATCATAAATAACATTAAATTAGATGCTAATTTAATGTTAAACTATACCTTCGGAGTTTGTCAATCTAATTTTGAAAGTAAAAAAGACTGTGACACGATAGAATAGATAATAGCCATCGCGAGGCCGCACAATATGTTCAACAACACCATTACCATTCCCCAAACCTTCAAAGTAACTCACGAACAGTTCCAGCAAATTGCTGCCGTCAACCGTGAGTTAAGACTAGAGAGAACAGCTACAGGAGAATTAATTGTTATGCCCCCCACAGGAAGCGATACAGGCAAACGCAACCAAGATGTGTCAGGACAACTCTGGCAGTGGAATCGCCAAACCAAGCTAGGAGTAGTATTTGACTCTTCTACAGGTTTTCAACTGCCCAATGGTGCCGATCGCTCTCCTGATGCTTCCTGGGTTAAATTAGAACGGTGGCAAACTCTCACACCCAAACAACAACAAGGTTTCGCTCCCCTTTGTCCAGACTTTGTTGTAGAATTGCGCTCTAAATCTGACAACATGGAACCACTGCGAGAAAAAATGCGAGAATACATCGCAAATGGCGCGCGTTTGGGGTGGTTAATCGATCGCAAAAATAAGAAAGTCGAGATATACAGGCAAAATCGGGATGTGGAAATATTAGATAATCCCACAACTTTGTCCGGGGAAGATGTATTGCCGGGATTTGTCTTAGATTTAACAGATGTTTGGTAGTGACACCGAAAGATTCACCAACAGCAATATAATAAATTAGAGCAGTACGTCAATCCCCAATCTCAAATCCCATGCCCCTAACGCTTTACAACAGCTTGACCCGTCGCGAATCACCTTTTGATCCCCTCGAACCAGGAAAGGTGCGGATGTACTGCTGCGGCGTTACGGTATACGATTACTGCCACGTCGGCCACGCCCGCGCTTACATTGTTTGGGACATGGTGCGCCGCTATCTGATGTGGCGAGGATACGATGTGCGCTATGTGCAGAATTTTACAGATATTGACGACAAAATTCTCGATCGCGCCCGCGAAACCAATTCCACAATGGAAGCCGTGGCGGAACGCTTCATCAAGGAATATTTCGTAGATATGGACAAGCTAAATATTCTCAGGGCCGATGAATATCCCCGCGCCACCCATACAATCGACGGCATTAAACGGCTGATTCACGAATTAGAAAATAAAGGTTATGCCTATGCTTCCGGCGGCGACGTTTACTACAAGGTGAGGCAGTTTGCCGATTACGGAAAACTTTCTGGCCGCAAGTTGGAAGAAATGCAAGCCGGGGCGAGCGGTAGATTGGAAACCGCAGAAATAGAAGCTCAAAAAAAGCAAGATTCCTCGGATTTTGCCCTGTGGAAAAGCGCTAAACCCGGAGAACCTGCTTGGGATTCATCTTGGGGAAAAGGTCGCCCCGGATGGCACATCGAATGTTCGGCGATGGTGCGCGATTGCTTGGGCGAAACTATTGACATTCACTGCGGCGGTTCCGATTTAACTTTTCCCCACCACGAAAACGAAATTGCTCAATCTGAAGCCGCGACGGGCAAGTCCCTGGCTAATTATTGGATGCACAATGCTTTTGTGACTGTCAATGGCAAAAAGATGTCGAAATCTTTGCACAATTTTATTACAATTCGCGATTTATTGGATGGGAATTGGTCGGGTGATTTGGAATCTAACCCCCCCCAGCGGGGGAGTAAGAATGAAGGAAGCGAGAAGTCAAAAGCGGTGGAACCGATGGCGGTGAGGCTGTTTGTGTTGATGGCGCAGTACCGCAGTCAAATTGATTTTACCGAAGAGGCGATCGCTAATGCTCGAAATGGCTGGAATACCATCAATGAAGGTTTGCTGTTTGGCCTCCGATATGGTTCTCAACTGAGTTGGGACGTTGAGAAAACTCGACAGGATGGCAAAGCTGTGCAGGAATTTCAATCAGCGATGGACAATGATTTCAATACTCCCGGCGCTGTGACGGTTTTGTTTGAATTGGCTAAGGAATTGGCCAAAGAAGGTAATGTTTTAGTGCATCAGGGAAAAACAGAAACTTCGCCGGAATTGTTGCAGCAAAAATGGGTGACTTTGGTGACTTTGGCGGGGGTTTTGGGTTTAGAAGTTCAGCCGGAAGGTGACAGCAATGATGCTGTTGATGGTTTGAGTGATGGGGAGATTGAGGTGATGATTCAGCAGCGGAAAGATGCCCGGAAAGCTAGGGATTTTGCTGAGGGCGATCGCATTCGCAATGAACTTAAGGATAAGGGAATTACTCTGATAGATCAAAAAGATGGTACAACAATTTGGCATCGGGGTTGAAACTAAATTCATAGTCTGCGGAGGCAGACTTTGTTTGACAAGAAGCGGTTTCAACCGCCGAATTCTAAATACGCTCTAATGTCTTCCTCCGTCAACTCTGGAAAGTCGTCCATAATCTGTGCATGAGACATTCCCGCAGCCAGCCAACCCAACACATCATAAACGGTAATTCGCATTCGCCTGATGCAAGGCTTTCCACTGCGTTTACCTGCTTCAATCGTAATGATGTTGTCGCCCATGACAAAACCGAGTTTAGTACATTTTTTTTTAGTGTAGCCTAGTCTTTGAATAAGCGATACAATTTACTCAAGTTCGCAATTTGTTCAACCTTAGAGCTAATAGCCTAACTCTATGAATACCCTCGACCAAGTGCTAGAAACTGCTTTACAACTGTCCTACGAACAGCAGGAAATGCTGATAAAAATCCTGCAAAACCGTCACCGCGAGAGTGTCCGCGCGGAAATAGCTGCTGATGCTCAACAAACCTTAGCTGATTTCCGTACAGGCAAATTTCGACAGCAGTCAGCCGAGGATGTTATTTCAACATTACGCCAGTCTTTGGACGAGCCGGAAGCATGAGACAACTGGTTCTGACTCCCAAATTCAAACGAGCATTTCGCAAGTTTGTCGAACTGAGATGTTGCACCATTATCAATAAGCTTTTTAGGAACAGGCAAGATGCCTGTTCCACAAGAAAATCTACTGTTTGTGGAACAGGCATCTTGCCTGTTCTTGAGAATGGTGCAAGATGTGAGTCAAACGAAATCCTGAGATCCAGCAACGTATTGAAGAATCTCTTCAACAAATGGAAGCAGATGTATTTTTTCCAAACCTAGGTACCCACAAACTAGGCGGCAAACTCGACGGTCTTCAGTCCTGCTCTTGCGGCTATGATTGTCGTATCGTTTTCTCGATTGAAGAAGATACGGAAACAAATAGTGAAGTCATTGTTTTACTCGATATTGGGACACATGATGAGGTCTATTAACTGTGTCAGTTATTATTAGACGACCACTTCATAAAGAAATTGAATTTTTATTTAACTTGTTCACAAACTCCGCAACAGCCGCGACAAATTCTGCGGTGGATTCATAGGGCAAAACATTGCGCCCCGGCATTAATAAACCTTCCGCATTGGGAAAGTTAGCCAAATATTGCGCTAATCTTTCATCGGGTTTCTCTTCCTTACCCGCTTGACTGATGCTTGAGGCTTTTTCTCCCATCACAATGAGTGCAGGTCGATCGAACTTTTGAATCGTACCGCTATAATCCTGGCGCCAAAACCCCGCTAAAAACGAGAAAACCGCGTGACGGCTGTCAGGATTTGCCGCCCCAGCCTGCAAAGCATCCAACCATTCGCTGTCAACTTTTGCCGCATCGCCAAACAGTTGTTTCACAGAAAAAGAACGCAAAAATTCAGCGCGTCTGGCGTAGCGGTAAAAAGCGTTTCCCAAGGGAGAATTTAACAAATTCCAGACAATCCTTTGCTGTCTTTCTGTCGAATGTTTGTTCATTACCGCCCAAGCGGGAGGCCCGGCGAGGACTAAGCCGCGAATTAAATTTGAGCCGCTTTCCTGCTGCATTTTTGCTAAAGCCAAGCCTACAGAGAGTAAAGCACCTTGTACGAGGACGATCGCAGGTTTTTTGACTACAGTTTCCAAGAAATACTGCAACTGTGCCGCCCAATCGTCAGGATAGCAAGCCACAGCCGGCATTTCGCAATCGCCGCAGCCCAAAAGGTCGGGATTATAAATCGGATTACTGTTCCCTGCTTTGTACCAACTCTCACAAAATCTATGCCAAAAGATTCTTGACAAACCAACTCCTATCGGATGAATTAATAACAAAGGGATGCTATCTTCTGTCGCAGTAGTTGGTTGATAAACATCATAAGCACAACGGTAATTTTGCCATTCGTAAAACAGCGTTGGTGATTTTATAGAAGAAATGGTTGACAAATCTTTATTTGAAGGTGGTGATTGCATATTAATCTTTTAATTTTTTACTTGTTTGTTTACTTATGATGCTACGACAATGTGAGTTTTAGCTTGAACATTTGGTGGCGAGTGGGCAATCCTAATCTCTACGTTGCTGCCGAGTGCGTTGAGAAAACGAAATAGGCGTTCCGTAGAGAAATCTAATAATTTACCGCGCATCAATGCTGAGAGTGTAGGTTGATCGATTCCTAATAGCTTGGCTGCTTGGTTCTGGGTTAGTTGGCGTTCCGAAATTAATTCACTAATCTGATGAGCTAGTTCTGCCTTAATCAGTAATTCCTCTGGATTGGGTAGCCCTAAATCAGCAAAAACATTTCCACTACTGGAATGCACTTTTATTTCTTCAGTCATTTTGTTCCTCCAATTCTTGCTGTTCTAAATATTTTTTGTAGTGTTCTTTGGCACGCTTAAGCCGAGATTCAATCAAATCTATATCTTGCTTGGGGGTAGCAATTCCCTGCTTTGATTTTTTTTGAAAAGAATGAAGAACATAGACTATTCCTTCAAATTTTACGGTATATATCGCTCGGTAAGTGTCGCCATCAAAATTCTCAACAATTTCTAGAACGCCAGCACCTTTAAATCCTTTAAGCGGTTTAGCATCAGGATGCTTTTTACCCAGTTGAGCGCGGTACAAAGCAAAACCCATAATTTGCTGAACATCTTCAGGAAAGTCGCGCAAGTCGTCACGGGAACTGCCGATCCATTCAACGGGTTTTAATAGCGACTTGATAATCTTAATTATATTATTTATATCATATCGTTTATCATAAAATAGAGAGTGACACGATCGACAACAATATCATTACTCAATTTTGTCAGAATAATCATGTCAGAACAGCGGATTACCATTTCTTTACCTAACTTGCTGCTAATTGTAGCATCGTCCTTGCTGCTAGTGCTGCTGTGGCAATTGCGGAGCCTGCTAGTAATTCTGATGATATCAGTTGTGCTGGCTGCTTCGATCGTCCCGATCGTGAATTGGGCCCAAACGATGCGGGTTCCCCGCTGGCTGGCGGTGATTATGGTTTATTTAACTCTCATCGGCGGATTTAGCGGGACGGTAGTGTTAATCGGGCCCACGGTCATCGAACAAATAGAGTTACTGCTGCGGCAGTTACCAGTTTATGTCGAAAGTTTGCGAACTGTGGCAACTAATGTATTGAGTCGCTTGAGCGACGATGCCCCAACCTTGGTGGGTCTGGTGGACACTCAATCGCTGACTAATTGGCTGATTCGATCGAGTCAACAACTGGTTTTGCGATCGTACAGTTTAACTAGAGGCATTCTAGGCGGTTTTTTCAGCTTAGTTTTAGCATTATTTATTTCAGGTTACATGGTTGCGGACAGCGACACATTAATTAAAAGTTTGGTGCAGTTTTTCCCGAAACCGTGGGACGGAAGATTAGCCGCACAAGTGGCGCCAATTGGTCAAAGAATGGGAAGCTATATTCGTGGGCGAGTGTTAGTTTCGGGCATTTTAGGGATATTTATTACCACAGGTTTAAGCATTTTGGGAATGCCGGAATTTGCTTTAGGCTTGGGTGCGATCGCAGGTGTGACAAACCTGATTCCCTTCATCGGGCCAGTATTGGGAGCAGTACCAGCATTAATCGTAGCATTAGCTAAAGGTGGCTGGGTACTTTTGTGGGTATTACTGTTATTTGTAATCATCCAGAATCTAGAAACTTACGTCCTCGATCCTTTGCTGGTTGGTTCATCGGTTGGGGTGCATCCTTTATATCAATTGCTGTCTGTCTTGGGAGGCGTTCAAGTATTAGGAATTATTGGAGCCGTCATTGTGCCACCTTGGTTTGCGGGAGTAGCAGCTTTGATTGAGAACTTGTATTTAAAACCGAAACTTAGGAGTGAGCATCGAGAGGCAATAGATCGGGCTAAAAATAATTCTGACTTGCCACCTCTTACACCTTCGGCGTGACAGCAGGGGAGAAAAGGAGAAGGGGAGTAGGGAATTGAAACATACAATTTATATCGTTTCTGCTGGCATCGGAATAATAATTTTCGGAGTTCAGCGCTTACGTGACCGATCGCGGGGACACTCGTACTTGGGTATAATTCCGTAGTTGCCAGGTTTGATCTTAAATTCAAAACAGCAATTTTAACATCCCAGAAGCCGTTCGATATCAAATCCGTTCGCATCGGAATTATTCATCTCTCTCTTCTCTTCCTCTGCGTCCTCTGTGCCCTCTGCGGTTAAATCATTCCGGTTCAACCGGATGTGATATGACTCCAATTATTCGATCGCTACCATTGACACTTCAACAGTATCTACAAGTCTGCCGACTAATGACTGATGACTAAAAACTAAGGACTAATTGCCACTTCAATGCGGCGGTTGCGCTGCCGATTAGTATCCGAACTATTGTCTACCGAAGGGCGACTTTCCCCATAGCCGATCGCCACCCAATGATACTTCTGACCGAGTACACCCGACAAATACTGCACCACAGCCTGAGCCCGCGCAAACGACACATTGCGATTATCCGCCGCTTCCCCCGCGTCGTCAGTGTGGCCCGCAACCCGCACAGTTGCCCCCTCGTAATTCCTCAACTCCGCCACCAAATTGTCCAAAATCGCATTAGTACCCGCGCGCAAAGAAATGCTGCCAGTATCAAACAAAACATCGCTGGGCAGAGTCACCATCAGCCCATCCCCCCCAACCACCGGATTATTGGCATTCTGTGGGGTAGTATTCACCGTTTCAGGGTTCAGACTCGGGCTGCTGCCGATCGCCGGTAAAGCAGGAACAGGACTTGTCGCCGTTTCCGGCCCCGCCAATTCCCGCGACATCAACTGCAAACGCTTTTCCAAAGTTTCCGTCGGGCGGCTGCTGCCCAACTGACTCTCCAAAGCCGCCGTGCGACCAATCAGCGCGTTCAGTTCGCCCTGCAACTGTCTCAAATCTGACAGCAATTTCTCTCTCTGGGCAGGACTGACTGTTGACTGGGGACTTGGTGTAGCGGTTGGTGGCGGAAGCGCCGGAATTGGCGTTGCTGGGGCGCGTTTCGGGCTGGAGGTCAAATTTTGAGTTCCACGCAGCAATCTCTCTGCCAGCGGCATCTCCGTCGCGCCTGACGGATAAATTTGAGCGATCGCCATCCCCAAAACCCACGCAAAACCGCTGCCCACCCCCAGCAGCAGCAGTCGAAAAATCAGCGACAGTAAAAGCAAACCTTTTCCCCGCGACTTGGAGACGCGAGTGGGGGGGATTGAAGGTTTTTGGTTAAAAGATCGCGTCATATTTCATCCCTCTCGGTGTACAGACCACATTAATTTCGATACTATCTTACCTATCCGATTGGAAATTTGAGATTTGAGATTTGAGATTTCTCCTCCAATCTAAAATCTAAAAAAGAAACCCGGTTTATATAAATCTGGGGTTTAGTGGCGAAGCATCGAGGCAGAAACCGGGTTTCTAGTCCGTTGCCTGCAAGGCTTAATCTGTTGGATAATTCAGTAAAACTTTTGGAAAAAAAACCGATGACTGACCCTTTAAATAGTCCTTATCCCGTTCCTTGGGAATGGATTAGTGCCACTCATGCTAAAGTGAGCTCCACTGTCGGCACAGGCCTGCGCTATTATCGCAGTCCATCCCTAGTATCAACTAACGGCCAATACGCAGCTTACAGTCGAATTGAGTTGCAAGTACAGCCGGAATTCTCCCGGTGTCGGGTTAGCAGCGTCATGTTTGTGGAAAATCTCAAAACTGGGGAACTGCAAACAGTGGCGGCTGCTTCGCCACTGGCCGAAAGTGGGATGTATGCTAGCGATGATACAGATATGTCCGGGACGATCGCCATTTTAGTGCCTGTTTCTTGGAATCAAGACGGTTCCCGCATTCTCGCCCGCGAATTTGAAGCACTTTTCAACTCTTCGGATATGTCCGACTACGGTGTCATTTGGGACAAAAATGATAATTACACTTATACAGTTGCTCCCGCTCGCAGTCTTTACACTCATGCTGTATTGTTGGGTTGGAGTCAAGTTTGTCCCGGACAAGTTCTGTTCCGCGCCGGCAATTTGGGCGATCGATCTTGGCCTCTTTGTGCAGTGGATATGACAGGGCAAACCGTAGCAGTCACCGAGGACAAACCCCTAGTTTTCGGCAGTCAAGCCAGCACAGACTGGATCGAACCTAAAACTCGTTTTTAGATATTATGGCGGCATTTTCTTGGATATGGCCCACAATTTTTCTAGTGTCAGGTCAGTCTTTCAACCAATTCATTTTGACGCTGGCGCTGATAGTTATGGCTGTTATTTCCGGTCTAACAGCTTTTATTTTTATTCGGATTTTCATTAATTGGTTGCAAGCGAAATTGGAGGAAAACCGCCCTTTTTTTATACGCTCGTTTACCAGAAAGACGGGCAATTCAACCGCTAATATTTCACAACCTGAAAAGGTTTTTTTAGAACCCCGCTTCGTAGAAAGTGACGGCACTTTAGCGGCTACTATTTTTGGAGGAACCAGCGATATTTCAATAGGGATTGAGCCGGAGATAAACTGCGAAAATTCAGCAGCAGTTGCCTATCTCTACAAGCCTATCGCTCTTTGGCACGGGCGCTTGATTTTGCCCTCACATGAACAGCGCCAGCCCTACGGTACCGTGTTTTTTGAAGTAATAAATGCACCCAAAAAATATAAAAACTTTATTGGCAAAACAGCATTTTTAAAATGGAGTACAAATCGCGAAGTACAGTTTTTTGTCCACGCAGTCAGTCAAGATATAAACTTCACACAACAAACTAAAAAAAGTCAAAAATCTGGCAACATCCATCCAGATAGATTGAACGGTTGGCGAAATGTCGGCCCTTTAGAAACTCTAGCAGGCACCCGACTCGAAGACAGCGTGACTGTGATGCTGCGAAGACCGGTGATTGCGATTCATTATAGCAGCAGCGATCGCCAGGAACTCACGATCGATCGCGAACCAGTACAAATTATCGGACGTTTCTGCGCCTTAGTCACACTTTTACAGCGAAAAGAACCCGACAGCGACAAATTCATTGTCCGGCATTTCAACAAAACATCTCAACAATTTGACGGCGCCGCCGAAATCATTCGGATTCCCCAAGTACAGCCAGACAAACATGGCGTAGCGAGGTCTACCAATCACCTGATCGAAAAATCGCCATTAAATCCAGACGGCTGGTACATTTACGGCGAAAGAGACGAAGACAGTATATTTGTAGTGGAGGCAATCGAACCCCGCAAAATTGCTCAATTAATCCCAGATGAAACACATTTCGGACTAAAAAAATCTCTCGATTATTTAAGCAGCCAAAATTGGGCAAATACACCAGCCCAAAAAGGGCAAGCAAAAAGAGTATTGTTAACCCCGAATGAGGCTACAGAAAACGCTTCAATCTCTCCTTGGCAAGAAGGAGATATCGGGATAGTGATTCACAGTTTCGGGGGTATCGGCGGCAAAAAAGGCGAACGGCCACCGCTGGGAATTGTCACCGGACATTTTGCTTTCGGAGTAGCAAAAGTAGTGCGCGATCGCTTTACCAGCGAACTGCGTTTTGACATAGAATACAAACAAGTTTACGCCCACAATCCCGACGGAATTGTTGCCGGTTCCAGCAAATGGCAAAGCTACATGGGAGACTTGCAGCGCGGCTGGTTGGGCGATCGCCCGGTTTGCGATATCATCTGTAAATTAGACTGCGTGTGTTGCGACTACGATTTTGACGGCATAACCTTGTCGCCTTTAACCGAATTAAACCAGCAACTAGATATCATGATGGCCCGCTACCGCAGCGGAGACGGCACCGGCGCAAGTTTAGTCACGCCAGCAACTTCTTGCGTCCAAGATTCAAGTCAGGCAATTTACGCGACAATTAAAAAAATAACTTCCGAAATAGAGTCAAATCCTCAGATTCAAGACTGGTTGAAAACACATCCCACCGACGCACAAACCCAAAGGTTTCACCAATTAGTAGCTTTAGGAGAGAGTTTAGAAAAAGTATTAATGCCCCTCGGCATTGTCCGTCCAGATTGGCGGAAAAATTCGAGATTAGCGGGGATTGATTCTGAACTAAAAAAAACCTTTTTTGCTGGTATAGCAACCCTGATAAAAGCTGCTATTAGTTACCGAACAATGCTGCCGAGGCGAACCCAAGATGAAATCGCCAAAGTTTTATTAAAACAAGGAGCTTTTTTGTGGATAATTCGCACAAATCAAGTTGGAGGATTTGACCCAGATATTGAGCCGATCGCACCGACAGGGTTTTGAATAGACCTCTTGCAAAAATAACTAGGACGGGCTCTTCGGCCCGTCCCACAAGAGTTATTTTTTCTTGTGGGATGGGCCGAAGAGTCCGTCCAATAAATTTATGAAAAGGACTTTTGCAAGAGGTCTAATCAGCAACCGGTTTGTAGATGATTCGGCGATTTAAATCGCTACTAGAAAAACCAAGTCTGCCTCCCCAGACTAAGAGATTGATATCATGTCCGGTCAATTAGCCTGATTCCTGTAGGGGCGGGTTCACCAACAATATTTGCTAAAAACCGACAATCTCAAAAACCCGCCCCGGCAATTGTATTATGCGCGATCGATCGGACATGGTATGAGGCAGCATTTAAGCGGGATTTGGTATCAGTCAACAGTCAACAGTCAACCGTTAACAGTCAACACTTAACCGTTAACAGTCAACAATCAACCATTACCAAGGAGTGACTTGAACTTTACCACCCGGTGCCAAAACTACGCGGAAATCAGCCAGCGGTTCCGCAGGTGGCCTGGTGCCAACAGGTTTGTAAAGCAACTCCGACAAAGGCGTTTCGGATCGATCGACTGCTGCCGAATTTTCCGGCTTGTAACCGACAATCGCCCCGTCTTGGGCCGCACTCACCCGATAAACCAACTCCGCATCAACCGGAGGCTTATCCTTCACAACTCCGTCAATTTGCTGGGAAAGTTTGCCCCTCAACAGCTCAATTTGCCCTGGATCGGTAATTGGCACCGCGCCCACCTCTGGGCTTGCCAAACCTTCAGCAACAGGAGTGGGCGTGCTTTCCGGCGAAGTGCTCGACTGCGGTGTGGCCAACGGTGAAGCGTCCGGCTGCGGCGCGGGGCTCGGAGTCGGCGAAAGCGATTCAGCGTTTGGAGTTTGAGTCCCAGGCAGCAAACCGTCAGCAGGAGGCGTGGGATTGGGATTAGGCGAACCCGATCCACCCGGATTCGCCGTCCCCTGATTCTGGCCGGCTGGATTCGGCTGCCGCACCGGATCTCTCGGACGTTGGACTTCCGGCACCGGCACCAAGAAAAACGCCATCGCAGCCAAAGCCAAACTCGACACGCCCACGACAGCGGGCAAAGTCCGCTTCGCCAAAGGTTCGGCCGACTTGACGTAACGCTTGGAAATTGGGGTTAATTGCAGCGACAATTCCGGCAGCGTCTGCGTGTCGGCAAAAAACTGATCGATCGCCTCTACCAAGTCAAATAGCTGTACCGTCGTCAAATCAACTTTTGCCGACAGTTCTGTTTTTTGATCGATTTGGGGTGGGCTGCCTGTGGAGGCGGGTAGAACGGTCAACCGGTGCAAATTCCCGTCAATTCTGTGCAACTGTACCATACCCAAATTCGGGCCGTAGCGATCGGGATAATGCACTCCGCTCATAAATTCTTGAGCGTAGCTGCTGACGGCCCTCACCAAGCTTTCAAAAAAGTCTCGTCCCCCGCTTAAAGGCTCGCGGAGACCGTTCACATAGCATTCAGCGCTCATTAGTATGGAAAGCACCGGCCGTATATCTAACTGGCTGGCTGCCGATCCATCGCTCAACCCTTCTAGAACCAGGGTGCAATTTGGCAGACTGTACTGACGCCTAATAGTCATTTTTTATTCAACTTCTCCATCAAACAGGCTAACCCAGAAGCGCTGCATTCCGGCTGTGCCTGTACAAAATAGCAGCTTGCTCAACAAGTTCAAAGCTAGTTCGTTGAGCTTGTCGTCGGAATCGTAAGCTGCAACTAGCGATCGCTTGGGGTTCATGCGCGATCGAAAGTGAGCTCGAAAGCGTTCTAAATACTCCGCCAGCGGCTGGTTCTGGTTGAGGGGGATATTTTTCGATCGCAACTGCTGGGAGTCTAGCAGCAACTGCCGAATTGTGGCGGTTAACTTACGCGCCATATTACAGGCGATCGCCACCAGCGCTTTTGCCTCCACAATGGTAAGGGAGCGGCGCTGGGTATAGCGTCTCAGCGGGTTAGTATTACGCATCAGCCAAAGGGCAACCCGATTTTTGATAATTGATCCCAATTCCAGGTCCTTTGACACAGCCAGCATTTCTTCCGCACCTCCGAGATACAAGGCTTCGATCGCCAGCAACATCAAGTCAATTTGCAATCTGGCTCGGCGGGGACATCCCCCATCGGAGGGCGACAAGTCTGGCAAACTGTCTAAAATTAACGGGTTTGACTGGGTAAGCGAAGTTTCTGACGGCATTAAGATCACGGCAACATCCATTCCAAACAAACTATACGGGCAGGGGGGGTCTTGAGCAAGACAAATTCTCAACCAAGAACTTCTCTGGGATACTTTATTTCGATCGTTGACTTTTATGTATATATATTCAATCTAGCAGCAACCGACCGTCGCGGGCGAGCTCCGGCGAGAGTTCGATCGCCCACTCTCCTACCCCCGCCGCCGCTTTGTGATTCCTTGCTTCGCGTGGGGTGAAGGGAAGAGTCAATCGATTTTAGATTTTAGATTTTAGATTTTAGATTGAAGCATTGACCCCACGGATGAATCCGGGGGGCAAGTTTCATCGGATACAGGTTTTTTATTTCTGGACGGATGAATCCGGCGGCTTGTATCCTGGATGCTTTCGGTCAGAAAGCGACAAAGAATTACCCATTTCCCCTTTCTTATTCTCTATTGGGATCAATCAATGTTCCTGCTTCTGGCGTTGCACCGCCGCTTCTCTTTGAGCCGTAAAATCAGTAGCCGCCGCCTTATCAGTTAGACTAATTTTTCCCTTGAGGGTTTCTTGCTCCACAATTCCGCGCATTTTAACAGAACTGTTTTGACCGGTTGCTGTGGAGTCGCTGCAACCCGCTAAATTAGGAACCGCACCCGACAAGTTCAATCCTTGAGTTTCCCACTTACCAAATAGAGAAGGTTTCTCCTCGCCTGTTTTTTCCCTGCCCTCCCTGCTGCCCGATCGCAAATTACCGCTCAAATAAACCCCCGATTGCTCGATTGTCAATTCCAAAACATCAGAATTCAGACATTCGGGCAAATTTTTAGGATCGAAGCGATAAGTTCCCGCAATTGCCGGGGCCGCCTTTAAATTTGTTTCGCCGTAAGCAGTTACTACTTTAAACAGCAGTGCAACTGAGCCGATCGCAATCCCGTAAAATGCCAGTGATTTGAGGCTTAAATGATTCATCATCTTGGTAATTAATAATTGGGCATTGGGCATTGGGCATTGGGCATTGGGCATTGGGCATTGGGCATTGGGGATTGGGCATTGGGGATTGGGCATTGGGCATTGGGCATTGGGCATTGGGCATTGGGCATTGGGCATTGGGCATTGGGCATTGGGCATTGATACTAACTCACAAATAACCAATAACCAATAACCAATAACTAATAACAACAGTCAACAGTCAACAGTCAACAGTCAACAGTCAACTGCCAACAGTCAACAGTCAACAGTCAACAGTCAACAGTCAACAGTCAACAGTCAACAGTCAACAGTCAACTGACTACCTTTGAGGAAGTACCGATGCCAAGTGCGATCGCACTTTAACGTAGCACCGCGCAATCAGTAGCGAAGAATGACACTGCACAGCCAATTCATCAGTATACTGTCCCAAAGTTTGGCGCTCAATTCCCCACTCCCGACTCGTACCCGCAATAGTTAAATCAGCATTAGCAGAAGCCGCCACCACTGCTTGAATTGGCTCAGCAGCCTCCACAATCGGAGTTTCAATTCGCGATCGCACCTCAACCGGTAACTGATCCATCACTCGCTGAAACTCGTAACTCAGATTGTTTTCAGCTTCCCCGTCAACCGCCACCCGCAGCACCGTCAAACGGCGTTCCTCGCTATTAACTAACAGTCTCAGCGCCAATTCTAAACCAAAATCATCGTGAATGTTTGCCGCGTAAGGTACTAACAAGTTATTCAATCTTTCCCGGCCTCTGTCAACAAAAATTGCTACATCCACCTTAGCGCTGCTGAGAATTTGGCCGACACGTCCTCCCAAACGGTTGCTGCTAAAAGTAGGTCTGTGCCATCCTAATAAAATCAAATCCGCGCGATCGATCTCCGCGATTTGGGCCGTCTCTCTGGCTACATCATTAGTAACCCGAATGATGGGATGTACGAATTTTCTCGCATCGGGCACTTGCAAACTATCAATCAATTCTGATAATTTCGAGCGGCGCTCTTGAATAATGCGATCGGCTTCCGCAGGCGTACTTTCAAAGGCATAGTCATCATTTAATTCTATCAAACTCAGAGGATGAACCGCCGCCGACTGTAAATCCTCACCACCCATGCCAGCAGCCGGCTGCGCCAGCGCTACCGCTAGTCGCAGTAAACCTTTCTGCGTGCTGGGATTGGCAACCGGTACTAAAATTCGATAAGTTGGCAGCAATTTATTAGCAGTTTCTTCGCTGCTGTCAGCCATTTGTAAATCCTCTAATTCTGAATCCTCAGAGTTAACTTCTGAAATATCTAACCGAATTAACCGTTTTGGATAAGTCCACTCCAACAGAGGCGAAGTCATAAAAGTTGTCACTAAAGCCATGATGACTAACATCGTAAATAGCAGCGGCGAAACTACCCCCAAGGAAAGACCGATATTCAGCACAATTAGTTCAGTCAAACCGCGAGTATTCATCAGCCATCCCAGCGCTGAAGCTTCGCGGTTGCTGATGCCACAGACTCTGGCCGCAACGTAAGTGCCGACGTACTTGCCGATAATTGCCACTCCCAAAACTGCGGCGCACAGCAGCCACAATTCGGGACTGTTGAGCAAGCCGATTTGAGTCCGCAAGCCACTGTAAGCAAAAAATATTGGCAGCAGAAATATTAGTACAAAGTCTTCGGTTTTTTCTGCTAATTCTCTGGTTAATCCCGCATTTTTGGGCATGGCTGCACCCAGCAAAAATGCACCGAAAATTAAATGAATGCCGATCAATTCAGTAATTAAGGCAGAAGCTACAACTCCCATGTAAATTCCTGACAGCACTAACTGTGTTAATCTGCCAGTGCGGTTGTACTGTTTGGAAAGTCGCTGCAAGAACCAGCGGACTACAGTCAGCATGAAACCGATGTAAATTAAAGACTCAATAATTGTCGGCAAAGCACCGAGCATCGAATTAGTACGAGTAACTGCGATCGCCACCGCTAACAAACACCACGCCGTCACGTCGTCTACCGCAGCGCAAGTCAGGGCCAGCGTCCCCAATTTTGTATTCTGCAAGTTGTGTTCTGTAATAATTCTTGCCAGCACCGGAAAGGCAGTAATTGACATCGCAGCGCCCAAAAACAAAGCAAAGGCGGTAAACGAAACGCTATTATTTGAAACGATGGGATACAGCAGCAGTGCGAGCAAGCTTCCCAGGGAAAACGGCACTAGA
Organism: Microcoleus sp. T2B6; assembly: GCF_036700475.1. Taxonomy (NCBI): domain Bacteria; kingdom Bacillati; phylum Cyanobacteriota; class Cyanophyceae; order Oscillatoriales; family Microcoleaceae; genus Microcoleus; species Microcoleus sp. T2B6. Next base: position 21,784 of record NZ_JAUBOZ010000074.1, read on the forward strand.
ATGCTGACGTGGGAAGTTAAAATCGCTATATCTAAATTGCTTTTGAGGTACTTGGGATTCAGTTCCAAACCAATCAAGAACATGAAAAATATCAGCCCCACCTCAGACAACACGTTGAGGAAGGGAACGGCTTCGGCTGGAAAAAGTGTTGTTGCTAAATCAGGTGCAACTAAGCCAAATAGAGAAGGCCCAAGCATAATTCCTGCTACAATTTCTCCAATGACTTGAGGTTGTTTGATCGCTCGAAATCCTAAACCTACAAGTCTCGAAAGTGCGATAACAATTAGAACTTCAAGTAGGACGAGAATGGGTATGGGCATGGCGTTTTTAGCTTTGGGATTTTTGCGGATGGAGAGGGCAGGGTACTAAAGCTGACTGAATTGCCGATCGAAAAAAATGGATACCAGCTCGATCGAAGGTAGAAGGCACCAGAGGCGCACCAACAAGGCCATTCTCTCACAAGCGAACAAAGGCTTTGGCAACATCCCACCAGGATTTTTCGTTTTTTACAAGCGCTTGCAAGTAACTTTAACCGCAGCCGGCGCACCCCGGACTCTATCTCACCTCCGGTTGCCCACCGCCCATTTAAACTCACATCTTGCACCATTCTCAATTACTTGTTTAGGAACAGGCTTTTCGGCCTGTTCCACAAGAAAACTCATTCTTTGTGGAACGGGGCGAAGAGCCCGTTCTTGATAATGGTGCAACATCTGAGTTTAAACCTAGTGATATAAAATTGTCAGAAAAAGTAGCGCGCGCTGTGATAAACTAGAAAAGTTGTTTAAATTCGCACATCCGGGTTTTCGGGTGTTTCTAGGGCGCAAACCTTCAGAAATACGACCGGGTGGAGGATTAACCCGAATTAGGAGTTAAAAATACAATGCCAGTAGTCAGTTTGGCTCAAATGTTAGAGTCAGGGGTTCACTTCGGACACCAAACCCGTCGGTGGAACCCGAAAATGTCTCCATACATTTTTACAGAGCGCAACGGGGTTCACATCATCGACCTCGTGCAAACCGCTCAGCTTATGGAAGACGCCTACGAGTACATGAGAGTTGCCTCAGAAAAAGGCAAAAAGTTTTTGTTCGTGGGTACGAAGCGCCAAGCTGCAGGGATTGTAGCCCAAGAAGCTCAACGCTGCGGTGCTTATTACGTCAACCAGCGCTGGCTGGGGGGAATGCTCACAAACTGGACGACGATTAAGTCCCGCGTGGAGCGCCTCAAGGATTTGGAGCGCCGCGAGGAAATCGGCGCCCTCGATTTGTTGCCGAAAAAAGAAGCTTCGGTACTGCGCCGAGAAATGGCAAAACTCCAGAAATATCTGGGCGGGATTAAATCTATGCGGAAGATTCCCGACGGAGTGGTGCTGGTAGACCAACGCCGCGAGTATAATGCGGTGTTGGAATGCCAAAAGTTGGGAATTCCGATCGTCTCTCTGTTGGATACCAACTGCGACCCGGATTTGGTTGACATTGCGATTCCGGCGAATGACGATGCTATTCGATCGATCAAGCTGATTGTCGGCAAGTTGGCTGATGCCATCTACGAAGGTCGTCACGGTCAGCAGGGCGGCGACTCTGAGGAAGACTACGACTACGACGGTGGTTACGAAGGCGCTGAATATGATGGCGAAATCGAAGAATTGGATGACCCCGATTATGTAGATCCCGACGACGCTGCTGAGGCCGACGGCGAAGAAACCGAGAGCTAGTATTGCCCTCGGAATCTGACACCAGGAAATTAAAAATTAAAGATTGAAAATTAAAAATAATTATTATTTTTAGTTGGATATTTTTAATTTTTAATTGTACATGGCAGGAGTCTAAGTCATTAGTAGAGTTCTGGCAAAAGCATTCATTGTGTCAGGGCCAGAATTAATTCTGGCGCTACACCTACAAAGTCGGTACTAATATCGACTGGGTATTTCTTCACTCTGGTCTAATCATTAACATTAAAATTAGTGACTAATGACTGATGACTAATGACTGATGACTAATGACTAATAACTAATTTTGATTGGGAACTTAAAGAAGATGGCGGACATATCTGCAAAACTTGTTAAAGAACTGCGCGAAAAAACTGGCGCGGGCATGATGGACTGCAAAAAAGCCCTCGTTGAAAACGAAGGCAATATGGAAACATCCATTGAGTGGCTGCGGAAAAAAGGTCTGGCTTCGGCAGGTAAAAAAGGTGGACGAGTTGCCTCAGAAGGTATAGTAGGCAGCTACATTCACACGGGCGGCCGCGTGGGAGTGCTGGTGGAAGTTAACTGCGAAACAGATTTTGTGGCACGTCGCGAAGAGTTCCAAAAGTTGGTGCGGGATATTGCGATGCAAATTGCAGCTTGCCCGAATGTGGAATACGTGAAAGTTGAAGATATCCCCGCCGAAGTTGTCGAAAGAGAAAAGGCAATTGAAATGGGCAAAGATGACTTGGGCAACAAGCCGGACAACATCAAAGAAAAGATTGTTCTAGGGCGGATTGAGAAGCGCATGAAAGAGTTATCTTTGATGGATCAGCCTTTTATTAAAGATCAGAATATCTCGGTGGAAGAGTTGGTGAAACAAACGATCGCCCAAATTGGAGAAAATGTCCAAGTGCGCCGGTTCGTGCGTTTTGTCTTGGGCGAAGGCATTGAAAAGGTAGAAGCTAACTTTGCCGATGAAGTGGCAGCCCAAATGGGTGCTCAATAATCCCAAATTAAGATTTAGAATTAAAAATTAAAAATGTGAAAACTTCATTTTTTGCATTTTTAATTTTTAATTTTTAATTTTTATAGGACTTATCGACAGACTATATTTGTAGGGTGGACACTGCAAACCTTGCTACTACAGACAGCGTAAAAATGGAAAACTTGCGTAATATCAAATCCCTTAGCATCGGAATAGTAAATTAGAGTTCACTGTTCACGGCGTCAACAGTCAACCGTCAACAGTCAACATCATTCCGGTGTTACCGGAAATGATATAAGTCCTATTTTAATTTTATACGAGAGATATGGTGCGACCAAGAGAGAGAATAGAGCAAGATTTGGCAGGACTCGAAGAGGCTTTAGCAGCCTTGAATATGGAGTTTCGCAGTACCTACGATGGTTATTTAACTGCGTTGGGACAAGCGGTGCGGCAGCAGTTAATTTTGGCTTGCTATCACCTTTGCACTCAAGCAGTACCGGAGTCGTTTCTCAAGTTGTCCTTCGAGGGGCGGCAAAAAATGCAGCAGTCTGTAAGGGCTTTGGCTGTGGCGTCGGAGGAAAAATTGCTATCGCTGGTGACTGAATCACAAGCAGAGGAAGAAATAGAGGAAGAGGAAGAGGAAGAGGGAGAGGAAGAGGAAGACGAAGACGACTTCGATGAAGAGGAAGAAGAGGAAGACGAAGCAGACGACAAGGAAGAAGACGAAAAGGAAAAAAACCAAGTTTCCGCGATTAACTATCTATTTTCATTGGCAAATTATCAATTGCCAAGTGCCAATTCCCCAGAAAGTTTGGCACGCTGGCAAAATAGTATTGAAAAGTCGATCGTCCATATACTCAAGCTGCTTTCTCGCGACACCAACCGCTTGCTGCAACAGTCGGGAATCTTGCCGAGTCAATTGCCAGAACCGGTTCTAGAAGCTGCTTCTCAAGCTGAATCCTCCGGCGATAGTGTTGCCGGGCCGCCTAACTTATTAAACTTAATCATTGAAACCGATGCCTCATCAGCATCGCGCAAATTGGCGGCAGCAACCTTTGGTAGTAGGGCGCTGCACATTACAGCGATTAAACTGCGGCTGTCGGAAATAGAGTTTGCCGATGCGGCAACCTCGGCTTGGCGCCAGCAAATTCGTAACCTCTCTGTAAAGTTGAACTCGCTGGGCCGCGATTACCAGAAAAAGCAGCGGGAACTCGCTGTGGTGGAGGCTGAGTCGGCTTGGCGATCGAGTTGGTTTGAAGATTAGTCAGTTGACAGTTGACAGTTGTCAGTTGTCAGTTGGCAGTTGTCAGTTGTCAGTTGACAGTTGTCAGTTGTCGGGAATTCTTGAGCTATGATTAATAACTAATGACCAATGACTAATGACTAATGACCAATGACCAATGACTAATGACTAATGACTAATAACTAATGACTAATGACTGATGACTAATAATCAACCCGAATGGCAGCGATTGCAAAAAGCTCTTTCAGTAGAAGCCGATCGCGGATTTAACGACATCCAAGGCAGTCAATACCGCTTCAGCGAGTTTCTGGGGCTGAGTTTGAGACAGTTGGCAGGTTCTGTGGCGGCTTCTTCGCGCGATCGAGCCAGACAACTAGCCGCTGAATTTGACATCTACCCTCAGAAAGATATCGAACAGCGCCAACATTCGATCGCCATGACGGTCAGTTTTTTGAGGCAAATGGAGCAAGTTTGGGAACAAGAAACTCGCCACCAGCAAGAACAAGTAGCACAAATCAGACCCGCAAACGCTAACGCTTCTGAACCAACCGCCCCAGCACTTTCCGTTCCCCGAACAGTACCCCTGAGTACAGCAGCCGCACCACCAAGCCTGACTCTTGACCAACAGTTAACCCGCGTCACCGGCATCGGCCCCGCCAACGGCAACCGCTTGGTCAAACTTGGTTTATACACTGTATATGACTTGCTTTACTACTATCCCCGCAACCACATCGACTATGCAAAGCAAGTACAAATTCGCGAGCTAGTAGCTGGGGAAACTGTCACTTTAATCGCAGAAGTAAAGCGCTGCAATTGCTTTTCTAGTCCCAAGAATAAGAAGTTAACCATATTAGAAGTAATTTTAAAAGACCGCACCGGAGAGATAAAAATTAGTCGTTTTTTTGCAGGCCCTCGCTACAGCAATCGCGGTTGGCAAGAATTCAAAAAGCGCGAGTATTGTACTGGTGCGGTGCTGGCAGCTTCCGGGTTAGTGAAGCAGGGCAAATATGGAATTACTTTAGAAAATCCTGAGTTAGAAGTATTAGACGACTCCGGCGGTGCGATCGAATCAATGAAAGTCGGCCGCCTGATACCAGTTTATCCGCTGACGGAGGGCGTGGATGCTGGTTCGGTGAGGCGATCGATTTTGGCTGCAATGCCGGCGGCGAAAATGTTGCCAGAATCGCTACCGGAGGATTTGCGCGAGCGTTACGGTTTAATGGGTTTAGCCGATGCCGTGACTAATATTCACTTTCCGCTCGATCGAGATTGTTTGGCCGCCGCCCGCCGTCGCTTAGTTTTTGACGAATTTTTCTACCTGCAATTAGGACTTTTAAAGCGCCGCCAAACCCAAAGGAAAGCTCAAGCTAGTGCAGTCATCCTTCCTACTGGCAAATTGATCGAACATTTTTATGAAATCTTGCCTTTTGCGTTGACTAATGCTCAGGAAAGAGTAATCAACGACATCCTCAACGATTTAGCTTCATCGCAACCGATGAACAGATTAGTGCAAGGCGATGTCGGTGCTGGCAAAACCGTAGTGGCCGTCGTGGCAATGCTAGCAGCAATTCAATCCGGCTATCAAGCCGCTTTAATGGCGCCGACAGAAGTTTTAGCAGAACAGCATTACCGCAAATTGGTAGGTTGGTTTAACTTGATGCACTTGTCTGTTGAACTGTTAACTGGTTCGACAAAAGTAGCCAAGCGCCGCGAAATTCACAGCCAGTTAGAAACCGGAGAATTACCTGTTTTAGTGGGAACTCACGCGCTGATTCAAGATACGGTGAATTTCCATAAGTTGGGTTTGGCGGTAATTGATGAACAGCACAGATTCGGCGTGCAACAGCGCGCTAAATTGCAGCAAAAAGGCGAAGCTCCCCACGTTTTGACGATGACGGCAACTCCCATTCCCCGGACGCTGGCGCTGACGCTGCACGGGGATTTAGATGTGAGTCAAATTGATGAACTCCCCCCCGGTAGGCAGGCGATTCAAACCACTGTACTGTCGGCAAAAGAACGCATTCAAGCTTACGATTTGATTCGGCGGGAAGTGGCAAGCGGGCGTCAAGTTTATGTGGTGCTGCCGCTGGTGGAGGAGTCGGAAAAGTTGGACGTGCGATCGGCAATTGAGGAACAAGAGAAACTGCAAAAAAGCGTATTTCCTGAGTTTAAGGTGGGTTTGCTCCACGGCAGGATGAGCAGTGCTGACAAAGATGAGGCAATTACTAAGTTTCGAGACAAAGAAACTGATATTTTAGTATCTACTACTGTCGTCGAAGTGGGAGTAGACGTGCCGAATGCCACGGTAATGCTGATTGAAAATTCTGAGCGTTTTGGACTGTCGCAACTGCACCAGTTGCGGGGTAGAGTTGGTCGGGGCAGCAACCGTTCTTATTGTTTGTTAATGCCCGGTTCCAAAACGGCGGAAGCTATGCAGAGAATGAAGGTTTTAGAACAATCTCAAGATGGCTTTTTTATTGCAGAAATGGACATGAGATTGCGCGGGCCTGGTCAGGTTTTGGGAACTCGGCAGTCGGGTTTGCCGGATTTTGCTTTGGCGAGTTTGGTGGAGGATCAGGAGGTTTTGGAGTTGGCGAGGGCGGCGGCTCAAATGGTAATTGAGAATGATGAAAGTTTGAATCAGTGGCCGGTGGTGCGGGATGAATTGGAACGGAGATATCAACGGATGATGAGTGGGTCTATTTTGACTTAGATAGTTTTGGAGGCAGCAACGGGGTTTTTATGGGAAAGATTATCGTGAAGGGCGATCGACAAAAGTATAAAAAACCAGTTTATGATGACAGAACCTCCGCCCTTTTATTGTAGGTTCGATTGACTCACATCAGGCAGTAATTTCAGAAACCGGGTTTCTTGCCAGAAACTAATACCATTTTAGATGCTAGATTGTAGATTAAAGAATTGAGAATGACGGATTTTGTAGGGATTTGGAGCTTGTCTAAAGTTGCATTATTTTTTTTAAGTGGTATTAAAAAGATGAATTGGTCAGGAATTACGCACTCCGACTCTCAGAAACCGGGTTTTTTACCGAGTGTGCGGGGCCCAACTCGTCTTCTTGTTGTCAAAAAACCTGGTTTCTGGGCCCCATGCGTAAGTCCTATTTGTTCAATGAGTGCCTCAACCCAACATATTTTCGGAGAAGATTTTTCCCTTCGTCAGGGGTATTTTTATCAGTTGTCAGGCTTGGGGCACTTATTAAACGAACAATCCTTCGCAGGAATGACGAGGAAGTGTCAAAATTAAGGTAGTGCTGCCAGAAACAGGGAAAAGAAAATCTAGCCTGTACTGGCGGCACGCTGGCAACATGGATTCCTCGCTTGTCGTGCTTGCAGGTGGTGGCGGACGGTTCGTCGCATTTTATCTCAACAGTAATTGTCAGTAACTCACGGCTAAAGCCGTTGAGCTTGTAAGAGATTTCTCTTACAAGCTGTACTGACCAGACCGCTCGAAAGAGCAGCCGTTATTTGGGTCACGACACCGGAGAATGCGAAGCTAGTTTTCCGCTCTGTCGCTTTCAATTAAACAGTTCTAAAGTCACTGGAACAGTGTTGTAAGCCTAACAAGCCCAGATAACCAGGTCGAAGCTAACATTACCCCGCAAGGGAGGCTCATAAAAGAGCAAACATTATGCGTGAGCGGGTTGCTTTATTCGAGATGGTAATTGTCCCATCGAACGTACATCACAGAAGTACACAGAATTTAGCAATCCCCGTGTAATGGAAAGATTCACGGCGGTTGAAACCGCCGAGCCGTTTTCCACGAGCGGGCTAAAGCCACGCTCGTTTCCCACTTCCCGAATTTTTTTATGAAAGATCTCACTCGTTATCGAAATATCGGCATCTTCGCCCACGTAGATGCTGGCAAGACCACCACAACTGAAAGAATCCTGAAACTGACGGGTAAAATCCACAAAATCGGTGAAGTACACGAAGGCGCGGCGACGACTGACTTCATGGAACAGGAGCAAGAGCGCGGTATTACGATTCAATCCGCTGCTACCACCTGCTTCTGGAACGAGCATCAGCTCAACATCATTGATACTCCGGGACACGTCGATTTTACGATCGAGGTTTACCGTTCTTTGAAGGTTCTCGATGGTGGCATTGGTGTGTTCTGCGGTTCGGGTGGAGTTGAACCGCAATCGGAAACCAACTGGCGCTACGCTAACGATTCCAAAGTCGCTCGCGTCATCTACATCAACAAGCTCGATCGCACGGGTGCAGATTTTTACCGCGTTGTCCAGCAAGTCGATAAAATCCTTGGCGCTAAACCGATGGTGATGGTATTGCCGATCGGCATAGAAGAAAAGTTTTGCGGCGTAGTCGATTTGCTGACCCGCAAAGCCTGGATCTGGGATGACTCCGGCGATCCCATGAACTATACAATTAAAGATGTCCCCGCCGATATGGTCGAGGATGTCGAAACTTGGCGCGAAAAGTTGATCGAACTGGCCGTCGAGCAAGACGACACTGTGATGGAACAGTATCTCGAAGGCAACGAGCCGAGCCTCGACGACCTCAAGCGCTGCATTCGCAAAGGTACTCGCGATCGGGCATTTTTCCCCACCTACTGCGGCTCATCGTTTAAAAACAAAGGCGTGCAGTTGGTTCTCGATGCCGTAGTTGACTACCTGCCAAACCCGATGGAAGTCACACCGCAGCCAGAAGTCGATCTCGATGGCGAGGAAACCGGCGAGTTTGCGATCGTCGATCCCAACAAGCCATTGCGGGCACTGGCGTTTAAGATCATGGACGATCGCTACGGTGCTTTAACCTTCACGCGCCTGTACTCCGGTAAGTTGTCCAAGGGCGACACCGTACTCAACACCGCCACAGGCAAAACCGAGCGGATCAGCCGTTTGGTGGAGATGCACGCCAACTCTCGCGAAGAAATTGAATCCGCGCAAGCAGGAGACATTGTGGCGATCGTGGGTATGAAAAACGTCCGCACCGGACACACCATCTGCGACCCCAAAAATCCCGCCACCCTAGAGCCGATGGTATTCCCCGATCCCGTTATTTCGATTTCGGTCAAACCGAAACAAAAAGGCGGCGAAGAAAAAATGGGAGCAGCCCTCACCAAAATGGTGCAAGAAGACCCATCCTTCCACATGGTGACGGATCTAGAAAGCGGCGAAATGATTCTCAAGGGGATGGGCGAGTTACACCTCGACATCAAAGTAGACATTCTCAAGCGCACCCACGGCATCGAAGTAGAAGTCGGCGAACCACAGGTAGCCTACCGCGAGTCGATTACCAAGCGCCTCGAAGACGAATACACCCACAAAAAGCAATCAGGTGGTTCCGGTCAATTTGCCAAAATTGGCTATGTGATCGAGCCTGGTGAGGTGGGAAGCGGCTTCCAGTTTGAGTCAAAAGTGACAGGTGGTAGTGTGCCGAGAGAATATTGGCCAGCAGTCGAAAAAGGCTTTGAAAGCTGCATCGACAAAGGCGTCTTGGCTGGATTCCCCTGCCTAGACTTGAAATTCACGCTTCTAGAAGGCGGTTTCCACCCCGTTGACTCGTCAGCAATGGCCTTTGAAATTGCTGCCAAAGCGGCCTATCGGCAGTCTCTGCCGAAAGCAGGGCCTCAGTTGCTCGAACCGATTATGAATGTCGATGTATTCACTCCAGATGATTACATGGGCGACGTGATCGGCGACCTCAACCGCCGCCGGGGGATGATGAAATCTCAGGAAACAAGCCAGACAGGAGCGCGGATCAAGGCAGATGTACCGTTGAGCGAAATGTTTGGTTACATTAGCGATTTGCGTACTATGACCTCTGGGCGCGGTCAGTTTTCCATGTCCTTCTCGCACTATGCTCCTTGTCCGAATAACATCGCTGAAGAAGTGATAAAGGCGGCAAAAGAGCGTCAAGCTGCGAAGTAGTAGTGCTTTTGACTCCCGGTAGGTGCTATCTGGAGTCAAACAGAACAATTCAATCCCCGACAACTTCTACGAAGTCGGGGATTTAATCTAGATAATAAGTACAGTGAGGTTCGACAAAAAAATATGATTGAGTCGATCGCAACACTTTCACTAACAGACTTCCTCGCTCAACCGGATATTGAATCCTCGCCTGCATGGGAATTTATTCTGGGACGAGCGGTTCAAAAAACTATGCCAACCCTTTTTCATTCGCGACTGCAACACAACTTGGTTAACTATATCAACGATCGGACTGATCGATTTGAAGCGATACCAGAGTTGCGTTGCTTGGTACTTCCCTACTCGCCAGTACCAGATATAGCGATTGTAGCAGGCGATCGGCTTACCGATGAAGACGGACCACTTAACGGCGCACCGGATTGGTTAATTGAAATTCTATCGCCGGATCAAAGCACTTTAAAATTGCAGAATAAGATCCTCCACTGCCTCATTAACGGCACGCAATTAGCATGGCTAATCGATATCTCTCACCAACAAGTTTGGGTATGGCAGGGTGAGGAGCTACCTATAATCTGTTCGGGTGCAGATATTTTACCAGTTTTAGGTATTCTCCCGGAACTTACGGTTGATGCTGTGATGGCTATGATTCGCCGACAGTAGGCATTTTATTAGAAAACTGGGTTTAAAACCCCGTTGATAGTAATTAGGGTTTGCTGAATATACCGCATATTGCGTGGTCTGGGTTTGCGATCGGCTTATTCAGCAAGCCCCACATATTAGATAGTAGAATCACGAGCAGACTTCAACAACATCTTGATTTGTTCAAGACTTAATGGTGGTGAACTACGATGAATCATAGCGTGACAATTTGGGCAAACAGGACGCAAATCTTTTATAGGATCAATTTCATACTCTTCTGCAATTTCTGAAAGGGGTCTTAGATGATGAACATGAATGAAACCTTTTCCCAGTTGCCCAAAAGCTCTGCCAAAATCGAAATCACAAATAGAGCAACTTGAACCGTAATAATCAATACATTTTTGCCGAGCTTTAGGCTCGCGTTCATAGTCTTTGACTGAAACTTGCCGTACTGCCCCCTCACGAAATGTTTGTACTGCATCTACTTCATCAGGAAATAATCTAGTAGTAGTTACAGATTCCTGAACCTGAAGCGGATTTTGCCAATCCCTCAAACATTTTAGGTAGTCCTCAAAACGGTCTTCCTTACCAAGAAACACATTTGATGCAGCACGAAAGATAGCAAAGATTTCGACAAAGTTATTAATCACTGGCTGAGCTGCATCTAGGTCTTTAATAGGAAGAACTAGGGATGGACTCTGAATACAAGTACCATTCCAACCTCCTTCATAAATTAATTGCAGTCTGTTAATAAACTCCTCATACTCTAACTTACCATATTTTTCCGGTGCAATATTATTAGAGGAAATAATATATCTACCATGCTTCAAAATCCTAGTAACATCTTCTAAATGGTTTTTCAGAACGTGAACAATTGGATTGCTTTCTAGCCCTCTTAATCCAAAAAATTTCACAACTAAACTATAAGAAGTACACTCGAATCTCTGTTGAAAATACCAACCTTTTCCTTTTATAGTCAAGCCAGCGCTTGCTATTTTGTAGGGCTGGGTTTTTTTGGCTTCAAGGCGATGAGCTGGTGTAGTCAATATCCGATAATCTGATAGTACATCTGTGCCATAAACTTGGTGAATTAGGTCACAAGCTTGTTTAATGATTATTTTAAGCTTAGGGCTAAGTAATTCTTTTAGCTTATCAGCACGCTCTCGATTGTCTTCGACTGAGAAGAGATATTGTTCAGCAGACCCTATGAGTGGCAAGTCAACGATTTCTGACATTTCGGTTTCCTCAACTGAACTCATATCTGCTCTCCGACATGACAAGTCCAACGAAAACTAATCGATATTTTAGCTTTTTTTCGACATATCCTGAAATAGGTCATGCTTCCCCGGTTCCTAAAACTTGTGCTGTGGTGAGTTTGAGCCTTGTAGGGTGCGTCAGTTAGAATAGTTACAGGACTTGGGAAACGCTTATGGACTGACGCACCTTACTATCGTCTTTTAAATGCCGAACAGCTTATGACTCAAATAAATCCCGATCGCACTGCTGGTACAATTGCGATCGACGTTTTTCCTCAATCAAACGGGCAGTATCTTTGTCAGATTTCGTCATCTCTGAGCGATCGCCCCGATGATACCATGAATTTTTACGGACAAACGAAAGAACACGCGATCGCGATCGCCCTGGAAAATTTAGCATCTCGCTACCGCCAGCAAGCCGAAGACTCTCAAAATATAGATTGGGATGCGGTGGAAATTTCGGATTCGGGAGAGCCGATTGAAAAGCGTTATCACGTAATTTTGCACTACGAACGAATTGCTAAAGATGAATCTAAGTTTGAGGCAATGCACAATACAATGATGGGAAATACAGTAGTTGAAAATGCCAAAATTTCAATAATTGAGATCGATCCCGATATCGAAATCGAGGCCAGAGGGCTATCAAAATATTGAGCCCTCGGGACTTAGGTGCAGATGGGCATCTTACCCTACGCATCAACGATCGAAACGTGAGTTTGAGGCGGCGATCGACTAGAAGCGATCGCATAATTTCAAATCCCAAAAATTTCTTTTCTATTACCCCCCGCAAAATCTGCCCTAAACTTCTCCACAACTCGATTCAACTCAACTGAATGAGAAGCTTTAAATAAAATACGATCGCCCGGTGTGACAAACTCCATTAAATGCCTTGCTAAATCTTCGCGGGAATTCTCCCTCGCAATATCTTCTACCTCCACAAAAGGCAAACCCGCCGCACCCGCAGCCATCGCCGCTGCTTCCTCAAAATCAGCAAAAACAAACAAAGCATCCAGATTCAAATCTCGCGCCGTGCTTCCCACTTGTCGGTGAAATTCGATCGCCCTTTCGCCCAATTCCTTCATCGTTCCCAACACCGCAATCCGGCGCTTTCCAGGAGTATCTGCTAACAGTCTCAGGGCCGCCAACATCGACTCCAAACCCGCATTGTAAGTCTCATCCAGAATCATAATATCATCGGGCAAATCGTAGCGGCGCGCCCGTCCATCCGGTAACTGCACAGACAAACCTTGCTTTAAAACTTCCCCATCAATACCTAAAACTTTTCCTACCGCCAAAGCCGCCAAATAATTTACAGCATTGTGTCGTCCCGGCAGCGGCAGCGGCAATTCTATACCATCTATAAGTATTGTATCATTAGTGAGCAATTCTCCGCACAAATCCCCGCCTTCTAAACCGTAACTTAAAGTTTTTCCCTGCCAAACTTCGGTCGCAGTTGCCATTAATCTATGATTATCGTGATTTAGAATAGCAAGGCTATCAGCAGGCATTTCGGCTAAAAGTTCGCACTTAGCTTGGGCGATCGCATCTTCCGAACCCAATCGCCCGATATGTGCCGTTCCTACATTAGTAATTACCGCAACAGTAGGTCGCGCAATTTGCGACAGCAGCGCAATTTCACCACGGCCGCGCATACCCATTTCAATCACAGCATAATTGTGTGCGGGTGAAAGCTCCAACAGAGTTTTTGGTACTCCAATTTCATTGTTGTAGTTATATTGAGTTTTAAGAACATTTCCCCTCGTTGACAAAACCGCTGCAATTAACTCTTTAGCAGTAGTTTTACCGACAGAACCAGTAACAGCAACTATAGGTATACTGAATTGGTCACGCCACCAGCGAGCGATCGACTGGTAAGCTTTTAAAGTATCGTCAACGCGCAACAGCGGAAAATTCGGCAATTCCTCTTGCCAATGTCGATCGACAATCGCCGCAATCGCCCCCAAATCCCTGGCTTTTGCCACAAATTGATGGCCGTCAAAATTGTCTCCCCGCAGCGCCAAAAATACCTCGCCCCCTTCAAGAGTGCGCGTATCTGTGGCAATACCTGTCCCTAAAGCTGTCAAAACGTCGTCAGGCACAGCAGGCAAAGGTACAGTTAAAATTTCAGCAAGTTGGGCGATACTTACGCGACAAACCATAACCAGCACTCACATTTCAAATAATTATTTTCACAGCTAATCCTACCTTGCCCAACCTCAATTTTAACTAACAGCGGGCTGCTAACCGGGATATATCTTGACAATCCTAATACTAAATTGTCCGCCCACCAAGAAATGATCCCGTACCAACCCACAATCTTTACCAATACTTTACAAAGTTGATGGTGATTTAAGGCCTTGCTAATTACCAACAATTCATGTCATGCTGGTGTTGGTAATTAGTTTAACTAAGCAAAAAATATCGATCGGCTTAAGCTGCTGACAGCTTCTACCCATAAGCCTCATCCGGCGAGAAGCTCGGTTGACTCAATTGTTGCGCTTCATCGGCCAATTTATCAAGCTAATAGGGCTGAAAGCTACTGCCCCAGCCTCGGAGGGTTAACCACAGTGAACGACTACAACAGACAAAGTTACGAAGAAGAACAGCTACTTTACCAGCACTGGCTGGAGTTGGTACAACGAGAGCAGCCGGCCGAACTCATCAGCCGCTTTCGCACTTTGTTTATCCACGGTACCGGATATCCCGATCGCTACGTCGCCGAAGCACTCGAAAAAATAGCAGCCTCAGAACACGCCGAACAAGAATTCAAGTACATCCTCAACCGCTGCTGCCACATCCTGATCAACCGCTGGCAAACCTACCCCAGCAAGCAAGCAGCCATCCCTGAATTGATCGCCCTGTTTGAAGAAGCGCCCAAAATATTATTTGGATACCATCGATCGCGGGGGCGAGGCTCCATCCCCCAATTAGTAAACCAATTTACCGAAAGCGAACAGTACCTCACCCTCCAGCGTTTAGCCAAAGTCATAACTCACAACAATGAAGATAGCAGCAACAGCAAAACCCCAGCTACCCTTCCCCTCGGAACCTTAATTCCCCGTTACCCTTACCTCTACAAACACTGCCTCCTCAGCGACGACAGCACCTACGAACAGCAGAAAATCATTAAAAAAATCCAAGCTCAAAAGCAGCAGCAATTTGAGGTCAACCTCTCGCAATACGTGGCTCACCAAGTGAGAAAAGCCCAAACAGCTCGCCGGGAAACCTCAATTGTCTTTCAAAGAAGTATACAACCTATAAAAAACCCGACCCTGTTGACCGACCCGGAACTATTCTTTGCCCTCAAGCACTTTGTCGGAAAAGTAGAGGGAGCCGATACCTACAGACAGCTAGCGGGCCGTTTCACGGCGAACGCCAGCACAAATCAGTCCTACCACTCCTTTAAAGACGACTTGTACGAATACCTGATTTCTTCTGTCACCGACGATCGCTTCGGCAAACGTCTCTTTAACGAAAAATTGTATAAGCAACTACAAAATACCCTGCCCCACAGCGACGATCAGAAGTTTAATGAATTTTTAATGATCAGAACTTGCAGCCAGTTATTGAACTTTTTAGTAGTAGAGAGTCCTGTGCGGCCCAACCACTTTGTCTTCATCGACCTGATCTCAAACCTCGGTCCCACCCAAACCACAGGTTTGCTGCTGAAAATCGTACTAATTTGCGGCAAAGTCAAGCCCTACCTAGAAAAGCGACTGGCAATTTTGTTCGGTCACTACGAATGCAGTACCCGAGAAGGCGTGGTGTGGTTAGTTAAAGCCCTGGAAAACGTGAACCTAGCTTTGAGTACCAACTTTGGCAAGGTGGATGTATCTTTCCTGCGGTGAGAGCGGGGGGCATAACTTTCTTTGCTTCCACTGCAGGCAAAACATCACACCCATCAACCAGGTTTCTGAATACCCTAAAAGTTTTACCTTTAATTAGAACGACTTAATTAACTCCTGAAACCTATTCAAAAGACTCTATTCTATGTTAAAGTACCAAGTGTGAATCAGATTCAGTTGCAGGCTTTGTTCATTGCTACAGAATTGTCTAAAAACTTGCCCTTCTGTATCGGCAGGGGACTCTCCGAAACTGAAATCTTCGCACTGTCTAAATTTTGGAGTTATTCCTCATGTCGATATACGTCGGTAACTTATCCTACCAAGTTACCCAAGAAGACATCACCACCGTCTTCGCCGAATACGGAACTGTTAAGCGGGTACATCTACCTACCGACAGAGAAACCAGTCGCCCCCGCGGCTTCGGTTTTGTAGAAATGTCCACAGATGCAGAAGAAGATGCAGCGATTGCTGCTCTCGACGGAGCAGAGTGGATGGGTCGCGACCTCAAAGTTAACAAAGCTAAGCCCCGCGAAGATGAAGGCCGGGGCGGTGGCAACCGGGGCGGCGGTGGCCCTGGAAAATTTGCTCGCGGAGGGGGCGGCGGCGGAGGACGTTATTAATTTCCTCTGATAAAGATTTGAGATTGAAGAGTTGAAATTGGCGCGAGAGCTCACCTAGCTCCGAACCACTTCCGGCCTTTCCGAAAAACCTATGCTCTTCAAGTTTCCATATCTACCGCATTAAATATACCAAAAAGCCAAGGGCCGAACCCTTGGCTTTTTGGTATGTATGAGGGTTGACGGTATAAATCTGAAACCGGCTGGGCGAACCCGTTGCAGTACCGTCAGGTTCTAATCGTCAGGTTCGATGCTGCTGCTCAATCCGTGATTATTGAGCGTTTCAGCGTAAAACTCAGCGTGTTCCAGAGCGCAAACAATCACCAATCCCATCCCGTTAGTATGGGCTTCCATCATCACATTTACCGCCTGTGGCTGAGTCAGACTCGGTACCGTCGCCATCAAAGTCTGCACCACGTACTCCATAGGATTGAAATCATCATTGTGCAGCAGAACGCGGTAGCGTGGTGCAAGCTTGCGGACTGTGGAAGGCTTTTGAATAATTTCGACAGACACTAATCTATACCTCCTGACTTGTAAAATGTTAAAATTTGTCAACAATCTTGAGCCGGATTCCTCCGCTGTGCAAGACTATCTCACTTTCAGCTATTTTATTGAAATCTGAAAATTCAGACAAGGCAGCCCCTTGGTCGATCGCGAGCTGTGAACCCAACACCAAACCCACAGGGGGTGTCCTGGACCCTGGGCAACCACCTTCCTAGCGCCATAATATTAGAAAGGCGCGATCGGTTAAAAATAACAAACTACTACCTGTTGAGTCTCCAGAACTGACGGAACCTTATATGAAACGCAAACCTAAATCCTACAACGACAGATTCAGCGGCGACCCATCCCGAGGAGATGAAGACTCCGACTACCCCGGCTCCTTTGGCGGACAGTCGCGGCGTCAACCTCAGTCCGGTAAACCCTCTTTCCTCAATTCGGCCACCCTAGGAATTTTAACAGCCGTCTTTATTCTGGGAATTGGCATTGGCATTGCCTTTAGCTCCACAGCTACAATTAGCCCAGAGAACGTAGCATCCCGCGAATTTATCGATCGCAGCGCCCCGAACCCAGAACTTTGCGTGCAGTTTGGAGCAAGCGCGATGGTGACAGATATGCGCCTCTACGTCACCCTCAATCCCTTCAACGTCTACATCTCGCAGCCTAGTATGCGCCCCGGATGCGTTTTGCGAACCAATAACTGGGCAATTCTCGAACAAAGAAAACTCATCAGCCAAGACCAAGTGCGCGATTGCAAAAATCGCATGAACACCTTTGGCTTCACCGGCCCCCTGGAAGCTCAACCCGAAATTAACTGTATCTACCAAAACGACGGCGCTAAAAACCTGTTCCTCAACCAACCGGGTTCGATAGCTCCAACCACTGAAGGTCAAAATTTCTAAATCGCCGATATAGCGGTTTTCAGTTGATTGACACTCCTCGGCCTAAAGGCGCGAGGATTCTTCGTTCATAGACCCAACTTGCCCTAGCAGGATTACTCCAACCAAGGTAGAGGTCGAATCTCCCGAAGCGTTCGGATCTATGACCCAAGTTCCGGTATGCCCTACCGTACTCAAGGCTAATTTCAGGATATTAATAGCAGCATTCCAATCCCGGTCTAAGACGAAGCCGCATTCGCAAGTGTGGGTTCTCATAGAGAGGGATTTTTTGATTAACGTGCCGCAATTAGAGCATTCCTCAGAGGTGTAGGCAGGATTGACCGCTACGGTTATCTTGCCAAACTTAACCCCGAAATACTCTAACCATTTCCTGAACTGATACCAACCCGCATCATTAATAGACTTGGCAAGACAATGGTTCTTGACTAAGTTCTTAATCCTCAAGTCGACCTAGGCGACCAAATCGCTAGATTGGATTACACAACGTGCCAGTCTCTTGGCATATTCTTCACCAGAAAACGAGCGAGAAGCCCCTGGCTTTAGACATGGGGAGGAAAGCGGCTGCGACTTCAGTCGCCTTGAATC
>NZ_JAUBOZ010000075.1:0-38361 GCF_036700475.1 Microcoleus sp. T2B6
TGTGTTCACCGTGGCTGATTGAGCGGTAATTGCATTAGCTACGACTGGAGGGGTATTCGGTTTCTCGGCAATCGTTAACAGGATTGTGCCGTAGACATTCTCGTTGTCAGCGGGAAGATCGGTAGTAGTGGGGTCAGTCTTGGCGTTAGCGGCGGTGTTACCCTCAAAAGTTGGTAGAGTCTGGAAGTTGACTTTTGCGCCCGTGTAGACAAAAATTGCCCCACCTTTACCCGCGCCATTGTCAGCCTGAGATTCGCTGAATAAGCCGCCGGAGCCGCCTGTGGCTTGGTTCTTCGTAAAGGTGGTATTAATCAGGTCGAGAGTGCCAGCTTTGACAAACACAGCACCTCCCAAACCCGCACCGCCGCCGCCGCCGCCGCCGCCGCCGCCATCGCCGAAGCCGCCGAAGCCGCCGAAGCCGCCGCTGCCGCCTGGGTAGTAGGCTTCGGCGTCGCCCAAGCCGCCGCCGCCGCCGCCGCCGCCGAAGCCGCCGCCGCCGCCACCGCCGCCGTAGCCACCGCCGCCGCCGCCGCTGCCGAAGCCGCCGCCGCCGCCCTCGCCGCCGCCGCCGCTGCCGAAGCCGTAGCCGCCGGGGTAGCCGCCGCCCTCGCCGCCGCCCTTGCCGGCCACTTCGTCGCTGCGGTCGTCCCCGCCGAAGCCGCCGCCGTAGCCGCCGCCACCACCTAGCGCCTGGTTATTATTAAAAGTGACACCACTTGCCGTCACCCTGCCACTGTCGATAAACAGGGCACCTCCCATTCCCGCTGCACCGCCGCCGCCGCCGCCGAAGTTGCCGTTGTCGCCGTTAGCACCCCGTGCTTTGCCATTGGCTAGGGTGAAGTTTTTGAAGCTGACGGTGGCATTGTTGGTGATGTTGAATATCTGGTAATTGTCGGCACCGCTAATAGTGAGTGGGTTGGCTAGCGTGGCATTAAAAATAATGTCGGTGGTGAGAGTGGGTAGGAGACTTGTGAGGATGATAGTGTTGGTACCTAACAAGTCTCCAAATTCGATAGTGTCCTCATCCGGTAGGCTGTTCGCGGCGACTATGGCTTCCCGCAGGGTGTAGCCGTTAGCAGCGTTATTGTCATTGGTATCAGCCGTGCTATTGACTTTAAAAATCCCCAACACTCCCGCATAAGCTTGTCGTGCCTTTGCGTCAAATGCCAGAGGCGGTTTACCTTCTCCCCTTTTCACCTCTAGTTCCCAGTCGCCTCCTAATGCTGCGTTGCCGGTGGGTTGGACGGAAGCGGCTATTTCAGCCCTGGTTATTTGATGCAGTTTTTGGATAAATTCTTCTCCGCCATCCCCAGCAGCAACATTGCAGCCATATAAAAGAATTGTGGCTGTTTCTGTGAAGCTAGGTCGCCATTGTTGCAGTTGCCTGCTGTAGTTTTCCAGAGTCTCAAGATTCAGTTGAGTTTTGCCCAAATACAAGCATCCAGGGGAACCGTGAGAAACGATATGTAGCGAGTCAATGTCGGTGTGCTCTTTTAAGGCTTGGGTAATTTGTATTATCCCATCAAGGTGAGCGTCGAGAATGACAATTTCTGTGCCTAAGATTACGCCGTCAAGGAGAGTCTGGCGGTCTTCAATGGCTGAGTCAATGATTAGGATATTTTTGGCAGTTAGAGTCATTTTCTTTTCTAGTTGTGATTGAAATAAGGTTTATGGTTTGGTTTTGTTGGGGCGAGTTTACCAGCGTCTTTTGTAGGAAGCATAGATAATACCCCTCTTCTGTCAATAAGCCGCAGAGTATAAGAGAACAAAATCTCTCAAACCCTAGCTGGGTCTATGGTTAGTATGAGTGAACCGCCCCTAGGAGGGTTTTATTTAGGTGTCTGGGCCCCTACAATTGGGTGATTCAATCGGTTTTTCTTCGACAAAAAAACGGGCTTGAACTTCTACTCTAAGTTGATAGCGTTCTGACATCCCCCGACGTTCCAAAGCTTGGCTAATCACTTTTTGAGACAAGAGTATTAGCTGGATCTGCTTTGTTTTACATATGCTTTCCGGGTGCTGTCGGTAGTAATAAAGGGGCTGGCTAACTTTATGGACTTCAGTGATTTCTGTCAGTCGCAAACAGAGTTCGTAATCTGGGATAAATTCATTGTCTTCGCACTTAACTCCGCCTACCTGTTCATACACCGAGCGACGGATTAATCGAAAGTGAAAGAGCATAAAATCAATCAATATTCGGTCTTTAGAATAAGGTATAGAACATCGGTGTCCTAGTCCCAAAATTTGACCGTTTTGATTGATGTCTAAATAATCCGTATAAACCAGCCCTACTTCTGGATAAGTTTCTAAAATAGGGACGGTTAGCTCTAAGGCTCTCCAATCAAGAATATCATCGCTATCTACTTGACCGAGGTAAATTCCTTTCGCTTCAGCAAAAGCTCCTTTCAAAGCGTGAGATAGGCCTTGATGGGGTGCTGCAATAACGCGAATACGACTGTCTCGCTGTGCATATCGGCTGGCAATTGCCAGCGAGGTATCTGTAGAACCATCATCCCAAATCAACAATTCAAAATCTTTATAGGTTTGTCCTAAAACGCTTTCAATAGCTGTTGGTAGGTAGCGTTCCCGGTTATACACAGGAATCACGATGGTAATTTTGGGATCTGGGGTGGTTTCGCGGGAATTTGTCATCGGTAAGACTTGTCTTTATTCAAAACCATTTGTTGCTGTTGGCAGTCGCCTCGTAATATTAATATTTACAACTACCGGGGAGTTAAATAGTCAATAAATATTGGTAAATCGTCACCTCAATGCTGTCCATAATCCAAGCGATGTTTCTGACACAACAGATCACTTTGGCTTCGGGAAATAGTTCCCGAATTAGTGGCAATTTGCTACACCAAAGACGATTGGTGTCAAAGATAATTTCTTTGTCAGCTTGCGGGTGGTAATAGGCTGAAAAGATGCTCACAATCAGTGCCCGTTTTTGTTCCGGTGAAATAAATACGGAAAACTCAATGTCTTCGCTCATGGCTTCCAACATTCGCTCAGCTAAACCCGCGACAGGGGAAGTCATAGCGCTGTGAAACCGGGGATTTTGTCGTAGTAGTGCAGCCAGTAAAGTAGAGCCTGAGCGGGGTAGTCCTGATATGAAGTGGGCTTTCACTGGCTTCCCGTGGGAATGGGGTTCAATAACATGAGATGCAACCTAAATGTATCATACCACAGATATATCTTTTATACCATATTTTTATTTAACACTTCGCAACACAACATCCAGGTTTACGATATCTTTACCATCTAGACATCGTGGGTTGGCTTTCCCCTATCTCTATCGTTGCTTAGGGCCCCTGCCTCTGTAAAGTCGGAAAAGTCGGATCATAAAGTCGGAAAAGTCGGATCTTTGCCATGAGGACATAATTTAGGCATCCAAGAGAGGCTGTGGGTATGAGGGTTTATTTGTTTTAGCGGAATTTTATTGGCTATTTTGCCAGACAGCATTAAGGTTGACGATATTTTTACAACCTAGACATCGCCTTTGTTAATTACTCTGGAATTTTTGACCGCAGATGGTGGCGGATATACGCGGATGGACGCAGATGAATTTAGTTTAGTCTTGGACGCACGGGTGGCCAGAAACCGGGTTTTTGCGAGATACTGCGTTACGGTCGGCAAAAATGGCAAAAAACCCGGTTTCTTTGGCTTTTGAAGCGCACCGGGCGGATATACGGAGATGGACGCGGATTAGGATACAGTTTGTTTAGTCACTTCTACATAAATATGTTCTAACCGCACCGGATACCGAGCAATTGAATCAATAGAAATCCCGTCGAACAGCAAAATAATTTCTTTTAATTCTAAACGTTCCGGCAGCCAAAAAGCTAAATCGCTACCGTAGCGGCGGGGAATGAAACTGTATTGTTTAGCGCGGGCGATGACTTCAGCTTCTTCGTCGGTTTTTACCACGATAATTTCTTGAGCAGGAATCAGTTTTTGCAACTCCTCCAAACTGCCCTCGGCCACAATACTGCCATTTTTCAAAATCCCAATTCTCTGACACAGCCGCTCAGCTTCATCCAACAAATGAGTTGTCAGCAAAATTGTAATTCCTTCCGATTGCAAGCGCTGGATTAACTCCCAAATTTCGTAGCGAGCCTCAATATCTAAACCCGTTGTCGGTTCATCTAAAATTACTAATTTAGGCTGGTGTACCAAAGCCACCGCAATATTCAAACGGCGCTGCATTCCTCCGCTCAAAGTTTCCACAGGGCTTGTAGCTCTATCTGTCAAATTAACTGCTTTCAAACAGTGTCTTACTTGATAGCGCCGCTGCTTGCGCTCTAAGCCGTAAATTTGAGCAAAAAAATTGAGGTTTTCTTCGCAGCTAAGGCTTTTGTAAAGCAAATTTTCTTGGGGCGCTACACCTATTAAGGATTTTGTAGCTTCGGAAACAGGTTCGCCATTAATAGAAACTTTGCCACTGTCGGCATTTAGCAAATTACATAAAATATTGATAGTTGTAGTTTTGCCCGCCCCGTTTGGCCCCAGCAAACCGTAAATTTCTCCAGCTTGAATGTGCAGTGTTAAATCTTTAAGCACTGAACGCTCGCCGTAAGACTTATTTAACTTTTCAATTTGCAGCACTGCTTTAATTCTCCGTATTATTTTATATATTTACGGTTGTTTCTGAACGATTAAACCGCAGAGGGCGCAGAGGGCGCAGAGTCAGAGAAGAGAGAGATGAATAATTACGACATAATGCAATACGGTTCAGATAAGACTGATCCCCCCTAGCCCCCCTTAAGAAGGGGGGGACAAGAAGTTGCTCTTGCGTCCCCCTTCTTATCAGATAAGACCGATCCCCCCTAGCCCCCCTTAAGAAGGGGGGACAAGAAGTTGCTCAAAGTCAACCCCTACTCCCCTTCTTAAGGGGGATTTAGGGGGATCTCCGGGGAATTAACAGTGTTAACTGAACCGTATTGCGACATAATTAGATAGTTTTAAAGCCTTCTTTCTACTCGCAACATCCGCCGATAAGACAGCCATCCGGCTACTATCATTAAAACTGCAAAAATACACAAAAACCCGAAGTGTTCGGAAATATCAGCCAAATCTTTGCCGTCAGCCCACACGCCCATCAGCGCTTCGTTCATGTGATAGATTGGATTGTACTGCGCGAGATCCAGCAGACTTTTGGGAAATAGCGAAGTCGGCAAGAATGCGCCTCCTAAAATCAACAAAGGAACGCCGAAAGCCGCTACTAGGGAGTTGACATCTTCAGTGCGCCTCGCAAACTGGGTGCCGAGAATAAAGCCTACACCTACATAAGATACAATACTGAGCAGAATAATCGCACATCCTAACAGAATAGAGCCTTGAAATTGTGCTCCTAAACAAGAGGCGATCGTATATACTAAAATTACTTGTCCGATGCCGATGCAACTGTGAGCCAGAAAAATTCCTAAAAAGTAGGAAGTGCCGCTCAGGGGGGAAATAAACAAGCGTTTGAGAGTATGCTGTTCTCGCTCTGCTACTACCGTTGCTACGCTACCACCGAGACAGCTAAAAAATAAAGCTGCTCCTACTAAGCTTGCAGGTGCAGCAGTTTCAAAGGCTTTTGCTGTGGTGAGATTAGCGCGTTCTTTTAAAATTAAACCGTTAATTAGCAAGATAGAAACTGGAAAAATACTCCACAATACTAAGCTGCGTCGCCGCCTCCCCAATTCAATTAAAATCCGCTGCGCTACAGCGAGGGTTTCGTACCAGTATTTCATCTTAAGTTTGTTAGCATTGTTATTTTAGGGAATCAAAAATTAAACTTAAGAGCCTATGATACAGTCATTACATAACCTTGTCAAATAACAGTTCAAAATATAAATAATTGAATTAACATCAGGCAAGGTCGGAGATGGCAATGCCCAAGGCGTGTCAACTTAAACTTTTCCTCCGCAAGTCCTCCCGCTCACCCGGCAGTCCGCCAGGGAATGAATTCCCTGTCTAATAGCTAAAGTCCTCTCAAAGAGGACTGAAGAACTCATTAGTCCTATGCAAGAGGACTTTAGTTTTGAGGCAGGGGTTTCAACAAGAGCCGGACTATTTGTTGTACGTTAAGTTGAAGCCAATGGGCAATGCCGTTTCCCTACCCCAAAATAATCGTCCTGGTGAGGATGTAACCATCGCCGGATTAATTTTAGGGAAAGGGCACTGCCGTGTCCTGATTTCGGGTAATACTGACATCTTGCAGCAATATCAATAAGAGGATTTTTCGTGGGGTCGGGCGGGTTTATAGAACCTATTTGCAAGCTTTAAGGCTGTTGGCGAACCCGCCCCTACGGCTAATTGAGAATGGTGCAAGATCTAAGGTAATACCAATTTTTTATGAGGCCCCGTAGAATCCGAGCCCCCCTTAGCTTGCCCCCTACTCAACCCCTACTCCCCTTAATAAGGGGGGGACAAGGGACAAGATTCCGATCAAAGTCACCCCCTACTCCCCAACAATCAGGGGGAGTAGGGGGTATGCGAGGGGGATCGAGATATGTGCAACTTCACATTAAATGGGTATAAGGGGTAAAATCAACCGCATTGGATGATGAAATTACCCTTGCGAGTGGTCTGTTGATACAACCAGCGACAACACGGCTATTCAGGACACGGCATTGCCGTTTCCCTACCCCAAAATAATCAATACTTATTACTTAATCGTAAAGTTCTTACCTCTGTAGCATCCTTGAAAAGAAGTTAAACTGGTGCCGTTTTTCTGTTCCAATTTAGTCACGAGGGAAGAAGTATTGGAACTGTCAGGGGTAGCACCCCACTTGTACATAAAGTCGCCGAGATTGTCTCCGGTTTCTTCGTAGCTGTGCTCTTCTACCGGAATTCCCGAAACTCCTGAAACAGTTTGGTTGTGGTATCCGTTAACGATGATTTTTTCGATAACGGCCCCCGGTTCTGCGGTAATGTTCCACTGCACGGGTTCGTAGGCTGAAAGTGCGAGAATTATGGGCTTGTTTCGACGTTCTACTTTGACTTCGATCCTCTCCGAGGGCTTCGCTAACGCACTTTTTGATAAATCTCGGTTCTTGTGATCCGCATTGGCTTCGTAAACGCCTATTAAATGAAGTTCTTTGTTTCCGCTTGACGAACCGATATAAGCTGAAAAATCGTCGGAACCGTCAAGCCCGCAGTTGGCGCCAGAACTAATTGGGGAAATAAAAGCTGTTTTTTCGGCTATTTTCTGCTGCACTGCCGGTACTACCCACAATCCGGTTCCGATGCCTAAAGCACCTATCAAAGCAGCCGCGATACCGAAAGGAAGGGCATTTGTGAGGTTGCGAACAACTGGTTTTGCTGTTAGTTGAGATAGCGTTTGCTGCCAAGTTTCACCAGTTTGTCGATCGGCATTGCCACCATCGAGACAGGCCAATAAACCTAAACTTTCCGGCTGTTCGAGCAGACTTTGAACTGTTTTCCCTTCGCCGACGTAGAGATTTCTAGTTGCGGTGTCTAAAAGCAGCCAGTAGCGATCGCCCTCGCCGAGGTTGTACTCTTGTACCGCAGGATCGACTAAATCGTGCTGCAAAAACACCAGCCAAGCCATATTATTGCCAGTGCCGACTGTTTTGCCGTCGCTGGAAATAAGTTGGTCGATGTCTGGTTCCCAGCGCCAAGCTACCCAGCGACTATCTCCTCGATAGCCGAGGGATTTTTCAAGTTGCGGATGAGCGGTTATTTCTAAGCGTTGAACTAAGTTTGACACTAGATGTCCTCCTCAAGTGCGTTAGCGAAGCCCGCCCCTACGGGGGCTACGCCAACGCAGAGGATCGGGTCTAGAGCAATTTTGTTCCAATTTATTAAAACAAATATTTTGCTCATGAAGAGCCTCCGAATAATCGGGTTAATTTTGTCTTGCTAATGTTATCAGCCGGTACTTTCCAAACCACACTGGCTTAACAAAAATATGCCTGTTTAATGGTTTAGCTTGAGAACTTGGAGCTGGCGAGCACCCGCCTGGTAATAATTTTAACCTGTGCTGTTGACACTCCCTAGCCTAAAGGCGTAGGGATTCTTAATTCATCGACTGACCTTTAAGCGCTATGTCCTTTCGGCAATCTTTAAACTTTTCAACCGTGCAATTACACCAATTGACGAGCCTAATTCACAGCAACCCCAGAGGGTCTATCTCCAAAAGCGTACTAGGATACGAACCTAGAGTTCGGGTATGCCCTACCCTACTTAACAAATGAACTAAATTATTTGTTTTCTGGTAAAGAGAATGCGTCGATCCTCTAGCTGTTTTAAGAGTTTTCGCTGCTCTCGGTCCAACAATTTATGCCTAAAAGTGTGTCTCCGTTTCACTTCGGGCAAAGGAGTTTAACCTTGACTGTTCTAGTCTAGCACAAATACAAGAAATTTCCGGATTTTTAGGAATGGATTTAAGAAATTAAAGCCGTCCTAGAAGGACGGGGTTTTAAACCCTATTTTCTGATAACTAATCCTGTTACGGATTGAAGCTGGCTATCTATCACTGCTTCTACCTGGTTGGCCAGTTTTAAAAGAGTGCTTGGCCCATAGCGTCTACAAGTTCTTAGCTTAACTTTTATTTCGCTACTGTGCTACAAAATATGCCGATCGCACCTAAGAGCAATATTACGCAGGCAAATAAATATTCCGGCTTTCTCGCGGGTGAAATATCCCTTAAAAAGAGAACGTTTCCGAGAAACCCGGTTTCTGTAAAAGTTCTGACACTTCGCCTATTACTGGCGGGGGCCATCAATCGCCTCTCTAGTCGGTGCAAGACCTCCGGGGCTAAAGGAACTCGGCGGCACTCTCGGAAGATTGAGATTGCGATTTGGAACTAAATCGCTGTTGCTGTCACCAGCAGTTCCACCCGTGGGAGACGCACTGTTATTGGGATTGGTACTCGGTGAACTTCCCGGATTGAGATTATTGGGATTGGTATTCGGCGAAGTTCCCAGATTGGGATTATTGGGAGTGGTATAGGGCGAACTTCCCGGATTGAGATTATTGGGATTGGTACTCGGTGAAGTTCCCAGATTGGGATTATTGGGATTGGTACTCGGTGAACTTCCCGGATTGAGATTATTGGGATTGGTACTCGGTGAACTTCCCGGATTGGCATTGGGAGTACCTGCGGGCGAAGTTCCCGGATTGGCATTGTTGGGATTGGTATTCGGCGAAGTTCCCGGATTGGCATTGTTGGGATTGGTATTCGGCGAAGTTCCCGGATTGGCATTGTTGGGATTGGTATTCGGCGAAGTTCCCGGATTGGCATTGTTGGGATTGTTGGGATTTGCCGTGCCTGCAGGAGTAGTTATCGGGGTGCCGGCAGCATCTCTGGTGATGGCGTTGGGGTTCGGGGGAGGAGGCGGAGGAGTGGCTGCATTGGGGTTATTTGCAGGAGCATTGCCCGGAGCAGTGTTTTGGGGAGCAGCATTGCTGCCGCACAAGCTGACTAAATCAAAAGTTGTGCCACCTCGGGTTTCGATGAAACAAACCGGTACATTTACTTGGGGGTTTGAGGCTCTGGGAAAATCGGCTGTTCCCGGCATGGGACGGCTAAAGGCAGCTTCAGCCATCAGTGGGGTCAAGGCCGCCGATAGAGCGGCGATTGTTCGCAATAATCTCATCAGCGTTTCCTCAAATGTTGAACTGTGTTTGATCCAGTATTGCCCAGAAACTAGAAATTGTCTTCTTCCCAAAATAGGAGCTTTGGCTACTCCTGCTGATGTAGGCTGCGCCACTGAGCTTCAGAATTAAGACATTTGCATCTCAAGTAATTCCTGATGATAACGTTCCAACTCATGCGGTTGATGGATCAGCGGCTGAAGTTGGCCATTGTGGAGTTGGTAGGCTTGTGTGATTCCAATGCGGCTGAGAAAGTCGAGGTCGTGGGAAATGACCCAGAGGGCGCTCTGAAACTCATTGACTCCATCAACAATCTGATTCACTGTTTCCAAATCCAAATTATTTGTTGGCTCATCTAAAATGAGCAAATCAATTTGAGAAATGCCGATCGCAGCCAGCCCTAATCTCGCTAACTCACCGCCGCTTAAGGCAGATGCAGGCTTGTTCACCTCATCATTAAAAAATAGAAAATTTCCTAATTGCTGTCGCAGCAATTGATAGTCTAAGTTTGGGTTTGCCATTTGCATATTTTCTAGGACTGTCCGAGAGCGATCGACAATTTCATAGCTTTGATCGAGATATACCCATTTTAGGGCAGATTTTATGGCAATTTCACCGGATTCTAAAATTGCTGGAGTTCGCTCCATTCCTAGAAGGGCTTGAGCTAAACAGGATTTTCCTGAGCCGTTCTTTCCCGTAATAGCAATGCGCGAGTCTGACGATACATGAAGCTGAATGTTTTTGAGTAATCGGCGCTCTCCTAATCTTAAATCAGCACCTTGAATATCGATTAAATTTTTGTGTTTTTGACTGCATTCTTCTAATTTAATCCGGGTTGTTTTCGTCGTTCTGATTTTGGTTGCGGTAACTTGATTAGTTGCTTTTTCTACGGCTAGGTCATGTTTTTTCTTAGCACTTCCTGCCATTACTTCAGCTTGTCGCTTCAACGCACCAGCGAGAATTTTCGGAATGCTGTCGGCACGTTTGCGACCTTGTTGGCGAGATTGGGCTGCTCGTTGTTGTTCCTGAGATGCTGATGTTTGCGCTCGCTTTAGTTCTTTTCGCGCTACTTCGTGGGCGCGTAACGCGGCTTGATGCTCGATTTCTTTTTGCGATAGATAGAAGGAGTAGTTCCCACCGTAAACCTTTAACTCCGCTGGCGTTAATTCCCAAATCGTATCGACGGTGCGATCGAGAAAAAACGGCTTGTGCGAGACAATAACGAAAGCACCAGAAAATTCTTGCAGTGCTGTCTGCAACTGTTCCAGGGTTAACAGGTCTAAATGATTGGTTGGCTCATCTAACAACAGAATATCAGGCTGCTTCGATAGAGCGATCGCCAAGCAAAGTTTCGTCAGTTCTCCACCGCTCACTGTGCCCAGAGCCTGAGATAGCGAGACTTCCGAGGCAAACTTCTCTTCTAGCAACGTCGTCACCCTCCACCATTCATCCGAATGAGAAGCGATCCAGTCCAGTACCAATTCATTCGATGCAGACAGATTCAGGGTACTGACTTGAGGCAGATAGTAAACACTACCTGTCCTCGCGACTGTGCCAATCTGCGGGATTAGTTGTCCGGCAAGTAGCTTGAGCAAGGTCGATTTACCGCTGCCGTTGCGACCGACTAAGCCAATGCGCGAGCCTTCATGAATTGCAACAGTGATATCTGCGAACAAAGTCCGTGTGGGTGCGACTTCGCAGGTCAAATTAGCTGCGTTGAGAATTGCTTTCTTTTGCATATTTCTGCTCCATCTTGCTTTGCTGAGCCGTCCTCGTAGTGCTGGACGCTCGATCGCAGTACGATCGAGAGGTCGCTACCCAATTCAAATCTCTGGATTTCGTAGTTTTTAAAGCACAGAGCGTTGAAAATCGATCGGGATGGGTTAGCAACCAGCAGTTAGCTTCATGGCAGTAAGAATTGACAAAAGTACAATAAATTACAGTATATTACACGAGTTTTACGTTGTCAAGCCACAGATGTTTTGAATTCTGCGGTACAAGGGATACAGTCTTGGACGCAAGGAATCTATTTTGACACCATCTGTAGTGGTAAGGCGCGGACTGTACACCATACTGGCTCTTCCTTACTTACTGTGCTAATTTATCTAAAAATAATGGCACAAATTCTTATATAGCAAAAATTTCTGGTCTTGTTTTAGTTGATTTTAGCCGTTTTTTCTTAAATTCAGATATATGTTGATTTTCAACTACTTAAACCAATAGTTTGGCACATTAAGTAAGGAAGATCCGGATACGCTGTATGATGTCCGGTCAATTACCCGTAAGAAAAAGGGTAATTGACCGGACATCATATAATAACAACTATAGCGGTTCTCAAGCGTTGTGAGGTATGGGGGCTTTGTCCTATGCCTATGCCCTATGCCCTATGCCCTATGCCCTATGCCCTATGCCCTATGCCCGCGAGAGCACCTCATGTTACTGAGAAAGGCTATAACTTCCTTTAATACCGAATTCGCGGGTCAACGTAAGCGTTCAAAATATCAATTACAATGCTGGCAATTACGACAATTGCCGCAAAAAACACCACAATACCTTGAACAGTTGGATAATCCCGCAAGCTAATCGCTTCGTAAAGACGATTTGCCAACCCCGGCCAAGAAAAAGTAACCTCTGTTAAAATAGCACCGCCCAACAGTGCAGCAAAAGTCAATCCTAAGACAGTAATCACCGGAATTAGTGCATTTTTTAGAGCGTGAGCCCATAAAATCTGCAATTCGGGAATGCCTCTAGCTCTCGCTGCTTCGACATAATCTGCTTGCAAAGTTTGCTTGAGATTCACTCTGACAATGCGCTCGAAAATGCCGCTCAAAAGAATGCCCAAGGTCAAACTCGGAAGTGCCAAATAATGCAAAGATGTGAGAAACTGACCAGGGTTAGCGCTCAGGAGACTGTCAATAGTGTATAGTCCTGTGTAGCCTTCGGGGGCGGGGAATGTCACGGGAAAGCGAGTTCCCAAGGGAAACCATCCTAACTGCACCGCGAAAATTAATTGCAAAACCATGCCGGCCCAAAAAGCCGGCAGTGAGTAAGTGATAATGCCAAACAAACGGCCGACAGCATCGAAAATAGTGTTGGGGCGGGATGCTGCTAAGGAACCGATACTGATGCCAACAATTAAAGCTATGGCCATGCTACAAACTGCTAATTCCACTGTAGCGGGGAAATAATCTCCGATAATTTGCCACACGGTTTGTCCGCGAGTGGTGATGGATGTTCCCAAGTTCAGACTGAATAAGTCTTTCATGTAGTTGAGATATTGCTGCCACAGGGGTGCGTCGAGGCCGAGTTGAGTTCGCATTGCTTCTTTGGCGGCTGCGGGAGCTCGTGAGCCGAGAATGGCATCTATGGGGTCGCCCGGAGTGGCCCGCAAGAGCAAAAATACTGCTGTGGTGATTGTCCACAACATTAGGGGTGCCAGAAGCAAGCGGACAAAAATATAAGATTGCAGGGCTTTGGAACGAGACATAATATTTGGGAATTGCCAATTGGAAATTGGAAAGAGACAGTTGAGTGGATGTTACTTACATCTTGCACTATTCTCAAGAACAGGCAAGATGCCTGTTCCACAACAGATAAATTTTATTGTGGGCCGTTGCTCTGAGCAACGGCCTGAAAGGATGATTGAGAATGGTGCAATATCTCAGTTTTAGCGAAAAAGTCGATCGACTTTTTCGCAATTGGCGATTTTCCTATTCGCCCAGCAGCGATTCAAATGCAGCTTGCAAAGACTTGATATCACCTACTCTGGCTACTAACAAGTTTTCGCTGCCGGCATCCTGCAGCCTGTGTCTCCAATACTGGATGCTATCAGAGTTGTTCATCCAGAAACTAATCACGGTGTCTACAACTCGATCGACATCCCAGCCGCGGTTAGGAGAAACTGTCTCTACGGATGCCACAAACGCATCGAGAGTGCACTTCCGGTTTGCCAAGTATTCTACACCGGACGGCTGCTGTTGTTGCAGCAATTCCTGCTGCTGGGTAAAAAATGTTAAAGTTGGAGATACGCCCAGGATTTCAAATGTATAGTTCATGTCATCCTCCAGAAGTATTATTTTGCCAAAATATCGAGCGTCCAAAAAAGCCAAAAACGCTTTACTTTGCTGGCGTTGATTAAATGCAGATGCTTTAATTATCCTCTTTGTAGTCGATGGCTTACGCCCCGCTACGCTACGGTATTTTGGCGGCTTATCTTATTAATAGCAAATTTTTTAACACGAGATTGTCACCTACTTTACATTTGTCCTCGCACTGTAGAAAAAATTAAAATCTAATTTTTATTAAGCAGGCGTAAGGACGACAATTGCCACCCGGAGAAAGTGAGCTTATTTTAGATTTTAAATTTTAGATTAAAAAATTGAATAATTGGCAATGACTGATGACAACCAGGGTGGGGAGCACGGGCCTAAAGTTGCTTTTTTTACGGGGTGTGACTTTTTGACCGGGAGCCAGCAGAGCGATCGCCACATTCAGGCAAGTAGTGGCATGATTAATATTACAATTTTTTACAGTATCGGTGGAAACCTCAGCCCCGTTTTGAGCTGCCAGCCACTGCACTTCACTATTTGTGTACAGCATTGTAACTTATATCGAGGGTTCTTTTAACTGAGATATTGCACCATTCTCGCTTAACAGGCTTTTGGGCCTGCTCCACAAGAAAATTCACTCTTTGTGGAACAGGCCGAAAAGCCTGTTCATAAAAAGCTAATTGAGAATGGTGCAACATTTCAGTTTAAGCGACAAACGATACACAAACCCGGTAGGTGTCACAATATTGATGTTATTGAAAAGTCTGAGCAGTTGTGTGATGAAAAGCTCGCCCAAGATGTCACTGAGCCTTGTTTTGTTGATACCGCTGGTGGTGCAAATCTCCGTAGCAGTCGGCGTGACTGGATGGCTGTCGTTTCGCAACGGCCAGAAAGCCGTCAATGACCTTGCTACGAGGTTAAGCTTGGAAGTTGCAGCGAGAACTAAAGAAAATTTCCGCAGTTTTGGGGATGTGTCTCACCTGTTCCTGCAAATGAATACTGCTGCGATCTCCTCTGGAAACTTAGACCCGCAAGACTTCCCCAACTTAGAGCGCTATTTGTGGAACCAGACCAAGCTGAGCGATCGAAATACAACCATCTACTACGGCGATGAACAGGGCAGATTCCTCTTGCTCAAGAGAGAAGCAGAAGACTTAGTATACATCAGAGACGAATCAACCGCTCCAAACCGCCAAATTTATCGCCTAGATAGCCAAGGAAATCGCACTGAGCTAATCAAAACCGTCGCCTATGACCCCCGTACTAGACCGTGGTACCAAGTAGCCAAACAGTCAGGCAAAGCCACTTGGTCTCCCATCTACCCCTTCGCAGCCTCGCCAGTTCTGGGGATTACGCCGGTGGTGCCTATTTACAATGAAACAGAAAACCTGCGGGGGGTATTGGCAATTGACCTGACTCTTTCTCAAATCAGCGATTTTCTCAAAAGCATCAAAATTAGCCCGTCTGGACAAGTTTTTGCGATCGAACGTAGCGGTGAAATAGTCGCCAGTTCCACAGACGAATTGCCCTTTGTCACTGACAAAGACGGACAAAAACGGCTGTTGGCGACACAGAGCAAAAATTTGCTAATTCGATCGGCCTCCACATACTTGCAACAACGATTTGGTAGTTTTGAACAAATTAACAGCCAAGGACAGTTTACCTTCGAGATAGACGGCAAACGTCAATTCATTACCGTTGCTCCCCTGCAAGACGGCCGCGGCCTCGATTGGCTGATTGTAATCGCAATCCCGGAAGCAGACTTTATGGAGCAAATTAATGCCAACACTCGCACAACTATCTTATTGTGCTTTTTTGCCTTCGTAGTGGCGATCGTCCTCGGAATTTTCACCTCTGGCTGGGTTGTCAAACCGATTACCCGATTGCTGGAAGCTTCCAAAACTTTAACAAAAATGTCCGAATCATCCGACTTCACATCCGCAGAATTAGACGGCGAAGTCGAAGTTCAAGGAGTCAAAGAACTCGGTCTCCTAGCTCAGTCTTTCAACCAAATGGCGAGACAATTGCGATCGTCTTTTGTTGCCCTAGAACAAACCAACTCTAGTTTAGAACAGCGAGTAGCAGAGCGGACTGCCGAACTCGAAGCCGCAGAAGCAGAATTGCGGGCTTTGTTTGCAGCTATGAACGAATTAATTATAGTTCTCGACGGCAGCGGTCGCTATTTAAAAATCGCCCCCACAAATCTTTCTCTGCTCTACAAACCAATCGAAGAATTAGTGGGCAAAACACTCACAGAGGTGTTTCCGCAAGCTAGAGCCGACAATTTTCTCAACCACCTCCGAGCAGCTTTAGATACTCGGCAAACTGTCAGTATCGAGTACAATTTAACCATTGACGACCGCGAAGTTTGTTTTGCCGCCAGCATTTCACCGCTTTCAGAAGAATCCGTCATTGTGGTAGCCCGCGACATTACCGAACAGAAGCGAGCCGAATCGGCGCGACGCCAAAGGCAAAAACAATTGCTCAAACAAAATACGGTTTTGGTAGAATTGGCAAGAAATAAAGCGCTGTATCGAGGCGATTTGCAAGTAGCTTTGAGGCAAATCACCGAAGCAGCAGCTCATACGCTACAGACAGAAAAAGCCGGCGCGTGGTTGTACGATGAAAGCCGATCGAAACTGGAATGTCTCGACCAATTTAGCAGCAGCAACCAGCAACATTCCCAAGGTGCCGAACTGACAGCAGCAGACTATCCAGCTTATTTTAAAGCTTTGGAAGAACACCGGACGATCGCAGCCGAGGACGCTCTCTCAGATATTAGAACCAGAGAATTTGGGGAATCTTACTTTGCAAAAGTGGGTACTACATCAACCTTAGATGCGCCAGTGCGACTCGGCGGACAAACAGTGGGAGTCATCTGTATCGAACAAGTGGGAACTACTCGCAACTGGACATTAGAAGAACAAAATTTTGCTGCTTCTCTCGCAGATTTGGTATCATTGGCGATCGAAGCCAGCGAGCGCGATCGTACACAAAGCGCTTTGCGTCAAGCAGAACAAAAGTACCGCAGCATCTTTGAAAATGCCGTCGAAGGCATTTTTCAAACAACCCCCGAAGGCCACTTCTTGAGCGTAAATCCAGCTTTAGCCCGCATCTATGGCTACGCCACTCCCGAAGAATTGACATCAAATGTAACAAACATTAGGCAGCAAGCTTACGTCAATCCTCAGCAGCGCGAGAAGTTTATGCGGGTGATGGAAGAATTCGGAGAAGTTTCGGGGTTTGAGTCACAAGTTTACCGCGTTGACGGCAAGGTAATTTGGATTTCCGAAAGCGCGCGTGCAGTGTGCGACGCCGACGGCGAGGTACTCTACTATGAAGGCAGCGTCGAGGATATTAGCGATCGAAAAGTCTTTGAATCCGCCTTGCAACTCGCCCTAGAAGCAGCCGAAGCCGCTTCCACCGCAAAAAGCGCATTTTTGGCAAACATGAGCCACGAACTGCGAACACCTCTGAATGCCATCATCGGCTACAGCGAAATGCTCCAAGAAGAAACCGAAGAATTGGGTTACGATGAACTCATCCCAGATTTAGACAAAATCCGCTCTTCCGGCAGACACTTACTATCGCTAATTAACGACATTCTCGACATTTCTAAAATCGAAGCCGGCCGCATGGATCTTTACTTAGAAACCTTCGACATCGCCGCCTTGATTGAAGAAGTAGCATCCACCGCCGCGCCGCTAATAGAGAAAAACGGCAACACTCTCAACTTGCACAAAATTAGCAATATCGGCACCATGCACGGTGACATTACGAAAGTGCAGCAGATTTTATTAAATTTGCTGAGCAATGCCGCCAAATTCACTCAAAACGGTACAATTACCCTCACAGCCAGCCGAGAAAAAATTGCGGGTGACAGCAGCGAAGCAAAACAAGAAAACACTTCTGAACCGGCGGCGACTTCAGAATTTTCAATTGCTAGTAACGAATTTTTAGTTGTTAATTGTATAGATACAGGAATTGGGATGACTCCAGACCAGTTGCAGCACATTTTCCAACCCTTTATCCAAGCAGACGCTTCTACCACGCGCAAGTACGGCGGCACCGGTTTGGGACTGGCAATCAGCCAGCGTTTTTGCCTAATGATGGGCGGCAATATTTCAGTAAAAAGTCAGGAGGGTGTTGGTTCTACTTTTACGATATGGTTGCCAGTTAATCCTTAACTAATCTTGGTATTTTTGAGCTATCCTTGTATTACCAAATCTCGTAGGGGCGGGTTCACCAACAATCTTTGGTTCACATTCAAAATATTAATAAACCCGCCCCCACCAAACCAATTTTAACCCTGATTGCGGGACAAGTTTATGAGTATCTGCGATGGGTGGGGGCGGGTTTTTTAGTTCGGGGAATTGATGATATAAATTTGGGTGAACCCGCCCCCACCAAACCAATTAACCCTGATTGCGGAACAAGTTTTTGAGTATCTGTGATGGGTGGGGGCGGATTTTTTAGTTCGGGGAATTGATGATATAAATTTGGGTGAACCCGCCCCTACAAATATTTGAATTCCCCATTACCAATTACCCAGTCCCAATTACCTTTGAATGCTTCTCGGATCGAGAGCATCCCGCAACCCATCCCCCAATAAATTAAACGCCAAAACAGTCAAAATAATCAGTATCGCCGGAGGCCAAACCAACCAAGGCTGCAACACTAAAATTGAAGCATTAGTAGACAGGGATAGTAAATTTCCCCAAGAAGGATCGGGCTGTTGAATTCCCAAGCCAATTAAACTCAAAACCGACTCCGCCACAATAAAACCTGGAACCGCCAAAGTAGCAGAAATAATTACATAAGTTGCAGTTTGTGGCAAAACGTGGCGGACAATAATATAAATTGGATTGGCCCCCATTGCCCGCGCCGCTTGCACGAATTCTCGTTGTTTAATTGACAGTACCTGACCGCGAATTACCCGCGCCAAACCCGCCCAATTGATAAATGAAGTAATCAGCACAATCAATATAAATCGCTGAGCACTTGTCAATCCCGGCGGCAACACTGCTGCTAGCGCTACTAATAAATAAAGACCGGGAATCGTCATCAATACTTCGGCAAAGCGCATTAATATACTGTCAATCCAACTGCCGAAATAACCCGATATTCCTCCGATAAACAATCCCAACGGGAAAGAAATTGCTATTCCTACTAAACCGATGCTGAGGCTAATTCTGCTGCCGTGTACTAAGCGACTGAATTGATCGCGAGCTTGTTCGTCCGTCCCTAAAAGGTTAATTTGGCCTTCTCCTGTAGTACCAAACAAGTGCCTCTCTAATGACAAAACTCCTAAAAACTTATAGGGAGAACCTTTGACAAACAAGCCTAGAACCGAGGGTTTTTGCCAGTCTACAATTACCTCACGAGCGCCGGTATTCGCATCCACCGGGCCCTGAGTAGTCGGATAAACGTGGGGCCCGATAAATCGCCCGTCTTGGGTGGTTAAATAAATCTGAGTCGGCGGCAGCAATGAACCGTTTAATTTAGAGTCGTAGGGGTCGTAAGGTGCCACAAATTCGGCCAAAAGCGCGACTGTATAAAAAATTAACAGCAGCACGGCTCCCAACCGAGCTAGAGGATTGTTTCTAAGATTTTGCCACCATTTCATAATTTTTTAGGTTTGAGATTTTAAGTGGGTTAGTAATAAAGACTAAAGTTCTTAAAGTTCTTTGTAGAGACTTTAGTCTTTATCTTAATGGACTCAGCAGCCAAAAGTTAATTCCTGACTTATAAAAGTTTTCATAACAGAATTACTTACTACAAAAATTAGACTACTTTTGTTCATCTGCAACCAAGATTATTCTACTTCCCTCTTCTGGTACTTTCCCCAATTCCTCGCCGCTAAAAGGATTGTAGAAAAACGAGCCTGTTTGGGGTGGCAATTTGGGATTGAGGACAATTTCTACTATACTTTTTACAACCCCAGTGAGCGGAATTGCCAGGATAACTCCCAACAATCCTCCCACTCTACCTCCTAACAGCAAAGCTGTGAAAATAATTACCGGGCTCAATCCGGTGAGATTGCCCATGATTCGGGGAGCTACTAAATTATCCTTGATTTGCTGGAGACCGATCGCCACTACCAACACTTGCAGCGCCAGCCACCAATCAATAAACGCTACAATTATACTAACAGTGCCAATTCCCAGCGTCGCTCCAATAAACGGAATTATTTCCGTCAACCCTATAAAGACGGCAAACAACAGAAAAAACGGAACTTGCAGCCACCAAAAAGCCAGAGTCAACGAGAGAGCCATAAATAGTCCCAGCAATAACTGTCCCGATATAAATCGCTGGAGGTTTCGTTCCAAAGTCTCTGTTAAAACATAGCGAATTTCTGGGGAAAAAATGCTGGTCAAACCCTGCCACACTCTTTTCCCATCTAGGAGCATATAAAAGGAAATCACCACAATAAAAATTAAGTCCAAAAACCAGTTAACAGTACCTACAACTAAGCCTAAACCCGTACCGGCGAGCGCCTGGACTTGTCCCTGGACTCTCGCTGACAGTTGCTGCTCCAATATTTGCACGTCAAACGGTAAATTGCGATCCGCACTCCAGGCTTGAAATTCACCTAGCTGCTGCCGCCCCGACTCCAGCAATTCCGGGAACCTCACGCCCAACTGGCTGGCTTGGTTGAACACCGGCGGCACAATAGTTAAACCGATTACTACTAATATCACACCCGCAGTTAAATAAACCAGCCCCGCCGCCACTCCCCGTGGCAAAAATACTTCCAGTCTTTTTACTGCATAATTTAATAAAAATGCAATCAGTCCCGCTGTTACTAAAATGCTGACCAGTTCCCCAACGTAACTGACAGCAGTCAGGGTAAACCATCCCGTCACTAGCACTAGCAGCCAAGTAATTAGAAACTGTTGGAGGGGAGAAAAAAGAGTATTCATTTTGATTTTTTTTAAATAAAGTGGCACAAATTTTTCAGCAGATGTGCCGTATTATACAATAAACACATTAGAGTATATAGCAATCCTTGCAGGAGTCGTAAATTTTTGACCCCACCCCAACCCTCCCCTTATCAAGGGGAGGGAGTAAGAAATTCACAAATGATGCGAGGATTGCTATAGATTAGGAATAATCAGTTCAAGATTAGACTGACTTTTCTCAGCATTGATAGATAGGTGACGGCCAAGCCACTTGGGGAGAGACAATGCCAGCCCGATCGACCCCACGCTCGGAAATCACGCTAATATTCAGTAGGCCCCACAGGCAGATCAAATTAAAGGTCGATCGCACAAACTCCGATCTATTCGCAATTGTAAGGTGAAACGGCGCCACACTCACCCAAAAGGGGGACGCGGGATTGCTGAGGCTATCCGCTAAAATGAATCCAATATAAAAA
Organism: Microcoleus sp. T2B6; assembly: GCF_036700475.1. Taxonomy (NCBI): domain Bacteria; kingdom Bacillati; phylum Cyanobacteriota; class Cyanophyceae; order Oscillatoriales; family Microcoleaceae; genus Microcoleus; species Microcoleus sp. T2B6. Next base: position 21,034 of record NZ_JAUBOZ010000075.1, read on the forward strand.
CCGCAATCTTTCTTTACAATAAAAAAACCAAAGGCTAATAGCGGCGAGAGGAACTACCGTGACCAATCAAGTTTTTTCAGAAGCGGAAGAAAAGCAACCCCTTCCCCCCGTGGAGAGCGGGCACGACAGGATCTCAGCAGTGGATGTAGCTGGAAGTGAAGTCTCAGACAACTCTCGCTGGCAATTCTCTGGTGACGATGATGAACGAGAAGTTGCGCTGGAACTTCCAGAAATCGAGGCAGAACAAGTTTGGGAACCAGAAACAACTGAAGTTGGGCCCCGCAAAGAAATCAGGTGGCCTGCCTTGTTGGCGGGCGCAGGGATTGGTGTTGCTGCAACGTTGCTAGCAGTAAACTTGACTGGGGCCAAGCAGAATGCGCGTCCTGCTGCCGCTCCAATTCCATCGGCAACTCAGCAGGCGACGGATCAAACTGTGACAGTGGCGCCTGTGGAATCTGCCGAGGTGGGTGAAACTTTGGAAGCGACGGGCACCGTGGCAGCCTATGACTTGCTGCCGGTGCTACCACAAGCCAACGGTTTGCAAATCAAGCAGGTGTTGGTGAAAGAAGGGGATGTGGTAGAAAAAGGTCAGACGATGGCGGTTTTGGACGATTCGGTGCTACGATCGCAAATTGCCGAAGCGCTTGCGGGAGTACAATCGGCAAATTCTACGGTAGAACAAGCCCAAGCTCAGGTACAGCAAGCTCAGTCAGCCCAACAAGAAGCCCAAGCCGGCGTGGCTCAAGCCCAAGCTGGCGTTGAAAAAGCCATCGCTGACGCAGCGCAAGCCAAAACAGGCGTCGGGCAGGCAAGGGCAGGTGTGGAACAAGCTAAAGCCGGTGTCACTCAAGCTAAAGCCGGCATTGCCTCCGCTCAGGCTAAATTAGATCAAGCTCAAAGAGAAGTAAATCGCACCCAAGATTTGGCGACTCAGGGAGTAATTAGTCAGCAAGATTTGGAAAGGCGAAAGACGGAACGGCAGACTGCTGTTCAAGACTTGAACAAAGCTAAAGCTGACTTGAATACAGCTTTGGAAGAACAGAATAAAGCAGCGGAAGAAGTGCAATCTTCTATTGCTAAAGTAGCTACTGCTGAAGCTAATATCAGTACGGCTAGAGCAGCCCTCGCCAGCGCTCGTGCTAAAGTGAATACGGCCGGAGCTAGTGTCAGCAGTGCCAGAGCAAATGTCGGAAATAACGCAGCAAGTGTCCGCAGCAATGATGCACAAGTCAAACAGTTACAAACTCAACTAGAACAAACTATTGTTCGAGCGCCGGATAGTGGCACTGTGGCTGAAAGAATTGGTCGAGTTGGCGATGTTTCTTCGGGAAGTCAAAAACTATTTTCGATTATTCGGGGAAACAAGCTGGAACTACAATTGAAAGTACCGGAAACTCAGATTTCGCAAGTGCGGCCGGGAACAGCAGTGCAAATTACTTCGGATTCTGACAAGCGGATTAAGTTGTCAGGAACTGTACGAGAGATTTCGCCGGTAGTTGACCCGCAAAATCGGCAAGCTACGGTGAAGATTGATTTGCCGGCAAGCGAGTTTTTGCGATCGGGAATGTTTTTGCGCGCATCGATTTCGACGGCAAAGGCTCAAGGTTTGAAAGTCCCCGCTAAAGCTATTGTGCCGCAATCTGACGGCAGTTCTATTGTTTATAAACTTGTCGGCGAGGACAAGGTGCAGGCTCAACCGGTGGAAGTCGGGGAAATTTCTGGGGGTGCTGTGGGCGATTTGACTGCTGCTAAGGTGGTGGTTAAAAAGGGTTTGAAAGCGGGCGATCGGGTGGTTGTTACTGGCGCGGGTTTTCTTAAGGATGGCGATCGGGTTAAGGTTGGTAAATAGGTTATTTAGAGTTAGGGTTATCTAAAGATTATTGCCTTTTTTTTACCGCAGATGAAGGCAGATAAACACTGATGAACGCAGATAACCACTGCCAATATTTCGATTATATCATGTCCGGTCGATTCCCTCCGCTTCGCTTCGCCCGAAAGCAGGTAGGGGCGGGTTCACAAACAATATCTGCCAATAATTGACAATCTCAAAAACCCGCCCGGCTGGGATATTATGGTTAATCGATTGGACATAATATTACGCAGGTCTACGGGGATTGCATAATTAACTCTTGGGGATAGAACTGATATCATGTCCGGTCAATTAACCATGATTCCTGTAGGGGCCCGTGAGCCAAGATATTGAATAGAAACGGGAAAATCTGTAAACCCTTCCTAAGCCTTTAATCGCGGTCAATCGATCGGACATGATATGATATCATGTCCGGTAGCATCGGAATTATTCATCTCTGTATTCTCTCCCTCTGCGTTCTCTGCGCCCTCTGCGGTTAAATCATTCCGATGCAACCGGAAACGATATGATATCATGTCAGGTCGATTAACTATTAACCATAATATCCCGGTCAGGGCGGGTTTTTAAGATTGTTAATTATTGGCAGGTATTGTGGGTGAACCCGCCCCTACAAAAATCGCGATCGATCGACCGGTATAGCCCAATTTTCACTTTTTTTGACTCACAGTCAACAGTCAACAGCCAACAATCAACAGCCAACAGTCAACAATCAACAGTCAACAGTCAACAATCAACAGTTAACAATCATGGGATATCTGTTCGTAGCGGCAACCTCACGGTAAAGGTTGCCCCTTGTCCCTCACCCGGACTTGTTGCACTAACAGTACCGCCGTGGAGTTCTACTAAATGACGGACGATCGACAATCCTAGCCCCAATCCAGCGTCTCTGCGAGAGTAGCTACTATCCGCCTGACGGAAGCGATCGAACACATAGGGGAGAAAATCAGGGTTAATGCCCTTACCAGTATCGCTAACTTGGATTTGAGCCATGCCATCAATGTAGTCTAATGCGATCTCAATTCTTCCTCCGGTTGGGGTGAATTTAATCGCGTTTGAAAGTAGATTCCACACCACTTGTTGTAAGCGACTTGGATCGGCCAAAATCTTTGGTTTTAAAGGACTTAGCCTGGATTCAATTTGAATATTTTTGGCTTCTGCCGCGAAACGAATTACCCCGATCGCATTTTCAACCAGTGGATTGATCTCAACCTCAGAAGCATTGAGGCGAAATTGGCCTGTGGTAATCCGCGAAACGTCTAAGATATCATCGATGAGCTGGTTTTGTGCTTTGGCTGCGCGCTCGATCGTTTTTAGCGCCTCCTGGGTTTTAGCCTCGTCAAATTTTTTCACGCGCAGCAACTGTGCCCAGCCAATCATCGCATTCAGCGGCGTCCGCAGTTCGTGAGAGAGGACGGACAAAAACTCATCTTTGATGCGGTTGGCCTCCTCAGCAGCCGCACGGGCCGATTGTTCTTGAATCCGAAGGCTGCGTTCTCTCTCGTACTGTTTTTGATCGGTGATATCCTCGATCGCCAACAGAATCATCTGTGTATTGCCAACCGGAGGCATTTTGCGGGCATTGAGCAGCATTATTTTATGCCCGATCTGCTCAAAGTTATGCTCGACTTCAAAATCTTTAAACTGGGCACTGCCTGCCAGAATTTCTTTGAGGAGCGATCGCAACTTGGGAATATTCCACTGTCCATTACCGAGATCGAAAAATGATCGGTGCTCTGTTTCGCTCGCCATCACCTGAAACGTCTCGTAGAAAGAACGATTGGCGGTGAGCGCCCGCAGGTTGAGATCTAATACTAGCAAAGGTTCCCGCACGGTTTCCACGATCGTTTCGGCGTAATTTTTCGCTTCCATCAAATGCTGGGCGCTGACTTTTAGCTCGTTGATATCGACCAACATCAGCACCGCCCCATCAATCTTGTGGTCGAGCGTCCGGTAGGGTCGAATATGCAGCTCGTACCAACGACCGTCTCGATCTTGAACCTCGTGAACTTTCAAATTGAGGGTGCGGATCACCCCTAAAATCCATTGCTCTAAGTCCGGTACTATCAACTTGTGAGTGATGTCGCTCAAAGACCGCCCGATATCGCTAGAAATCAAGTTGAATATGCGTTCGATTGCGGGAGTAAACCGGCGGATTCGCAGGTCGTTTCCCAGCATCAGGATCGGAATATTGATGCTGGTCAGGAGATTCTCTAAATCGTTGCTCACCTCAGTCGATTCCAAATTGCGCCGCTGCAATTCGTCATTAATCGTGTTGAGTTCTTCATTGGTTGCCTGAATCTCTTCTTTCGCGGTTTCGAGTTCCTCATTCATGCTTTGCAACTCTTCGTTGCTCGACAAAATCTCTTCGTTGGCGGCTCTCAAATCTTGATTAGCGGCTTGATGTTCTTGGACGATCGCTCCGAGATGTTCTTTTGTAGTTTTCAGTTCCTGCAGCAGCCTTGCAATCTCCTCACTTTCACCCTGTGAATGATCAGAGTTGACTCTCTCCTGGTCAGCAGCAGCAGGCATTGCAGAGATCGCGGACTCCTCTTGAAACAACACTAAAAAATACTCTTTTGCCGCAGCGCCGGCTTGGAATGGAATCACATTAATTCCGACCTGCCGGAGGCGAGCGCCGTCTTTAAGTTGGAAGCCTGCCCGTGCGATCGGCTGCTTATGATGTGAGGCTTCTTGAATTGCAGTACGCAGTTCCACGCGCAATCCTTCTTTTGCCATTCTCAGCAGGCTAAAGCTCGCTCTACCGGGAGCCGGTTCTAGGTAGGCATTCGTCTGTCCTCGAAATTGCAGAATCTCGCTGGCTGTATTAATCACGACCCCGACAGGGGCATAGTGATTCAAAACAATGCGATCGGCCTCTTTTTCCATTTCGATTTCCTCCAATCTTTCCGCTTGCTGCGCTGGTGGGTTGGGTGGTGTCAGAGGGTAGTTGCTAGCATTTAAATCCATGCTAAGCCAATGCGTCACCTGTTTTTTAGTATAAATTTTATTCTTTTTATCGAATACCGCAAACAATATTGAAAACTCTCCAACCGTTTCCGAAGTGCCTAACAGCAAAAAGCCCGCGGGCCCAAGCCCATAGTGGAACATTGGCAGCAGTTTTTTCTGCAACAGGGGTGTCAGATAGATCAGCACGTTCCGACAGGTAATCAAATCCATCCGCGAAAAGGGCGGATCGCCGATCAGGTTTTGTCTAGCAAAGACGCAGAGTTCGCGCACGGGCTTAGCGATTTGGTATCCGCCCTCGACTGGGACAAAGAACCGATTTAGGCGTTCGGGTGAAATATCGGCGACTTGGGCATTGGTATAAAAGCCAGTGCGAGCGATCGCGATCGCATTTTCGCTGATGTCTGTGGCATAAATCTGAATCGGCAGGTTAGTAGATCGAGCTGCTAAAAACTCTAGCAAGCAGATGGCCATCGAGTAAGCTTCTTCACCCGTTGAACAGCCGGCGATCCAAATTCGGATCGGTTTTTTCGGCGATTTATCTTTGACGATTGCGGGAAAAACATTGCTGCTTAAGGCCTCAAAGCTTTCGGGGTCGCGGAAAAAGCTGGTGACATGAATTAAGACATCGTGATACAGCGCCGTTACTTCTGTCGGGGTGCTTTGGAGATATTCGGCATAATGTTCGATCCGTTCCAGCTTGTAGAGCAACATCCGCCGATGTATCCGCCGCTTCAAGGTGGTTTGTTTGTAGTGAGTAAAGTCAACTCCTGTAGCCGCCCGCAGCAAACTGTAGATCATGGCGATCGCATCTTCACTTGCGATCGCATCTTCACTTGCGATCGCATCTTCACTTGCGATCGCATCTTCACTTGCGATCGCAAGTGAAGATGCCATCATGTAGGGATGACGGCCGATCTCTGCTATTTTATAGGCTATTTTTTCCGGTGGCAAGATAAAGTCTACCTGACCCGTAGCCGCCGCAGTATTCGGCATACTGCTAACTTGTGCCGTATCTTCACATTGGGCAAAAGTAATACCGCCTGCGGCCTTAATCGCTTTTAACCCTTGGGCACCATCGCTGTCGCCCCCGGACAAAATGACGCCGATGGATTTGTTCCCCCGTTCTTCGGCGAGGGAAAACATAAAAATATCGACAGACATAAATACCCCCTTTCGTTTGCCGCGAGGCGTTAGCTTCAGCACTGATCGCTCGATGGTCATGCTGAAATTCGAGGGGATAACGTAGACCTGATTCGGTGCTATGAGCATCCCATCTGTCACCTCATGCACGGGCATCAGGGTCGATCGACCCAGAATCAAACTCAAGCCACTTCCCTGATTCGGCAACATATGCTGAATTATTACAAACGCCATGCCGGTATCGATCGGCAAATGGCTCAGTAACTGCATAAAGGCTTCCAATCCACCCGCAGATGCTCCTATTGCGACTACAGGAAATAAGTCGTTTGGATTGTCCTGCTTTTGAGCTGTTTTGATACCAGCTTTAGGTCGAGATTTCTTGGGATACTTATTCTGACTCATTTTTTTTACCAGATACCTTCCGGGCGGCGCATTATAGTTATATTGCCTTTATTTTTAATATATATATATATATATATATATCAAAATGAATAATGAGTCATCTACCTGCCGATATAATCTCTAGGCGAACTCGGTCGGTGCGCTCAAGCGATTTTAAAATTCTTATTTGGGAGTTCCCCCTTTCCTAGCGGGGGACAAGATTGAAACGGGAAATCCCTTATAAATTGTACTAATTGTACTGTTAATAGTGGAGAATCAGTTAACTTTGCAGATTCTGCGATCGTAGCAATTCTATGAATGTTTGCGATCGAGTGGAGTTCCCTAAATGCGCCAACTCCTCAATTAACTTCCAACCGGAATCTTTTGGGATCTTCTCAAGGATTGGCGATCGGGAAAAGCTGCGGGGAAACAAAACAGTACAATTAAGTAGAAAAAATTAAAAAAACAGAACATCATACACAACCGCAATTAATCTCGTTTTTAGGTAGGCAGTTTGAGGCGATTAAGAGCGGGATAGCTTCGCTTCACGCAAATTCCCTACCGCCCCGTCGATGTAAACTCTCTCTGGATTATTTTTTTAACTGCTTCATCACTGCTTGCTGGGGCATTTTTACCTTTTGAGTCATTTCCAGAGTATCATCCATTAGCGGTTGCCAATATTGATCAAATTCAGCAATTGCTTCCTGAACTTCTTCTGGTGTTGAAGTTTGAGGCTGTTAATTTGCAGACACAATCTAATAACTGAATTTTTTATTTTCCCAAAATCCGGCACTTTTGGCTAAAATCTTAAAGAAAAGTAACAAAAAAATATTTTAATTGACTTAGAGAAATGAGGAAAATCCCAGCAGCGCTGCAAAGTTCGGATTCTCAAGACAGGCTGCGGGGGGTAACGGCTGTGAGAAAGTGCGACTCTGCGGTGGCGCTAGCGAGGTTGCTGAGGAAAGTGAAGGATGGGGAGTTTATGGTGCGATCGTTCGTGGCGATGGGATTGCGGCATAGTCCAACTGCGGAAGCTTTGGCGGCGCTGTTAAAAATGATGCAGTTCGATCGCGATCGGAATGTGCGCGCAGAAGCCGCTAACTCTTTGTCAAGGTTCGGGGCCGGTTTTCGTGGCGATGACAATTTGCTCGTCCGCCGCCGTATCATCATAGCTCGGTTGTGCGATCGGCTGCCGCTGTTTCATCAATGAATACGTGGTTTTTGATGTGTATAGTATCTAGCCAACGCCTTCATTCATAGCGCAATTTTTGTACAAGTTCTGTAGCTTGCTCAGTCGCTACTCAAGTTTTTTTTACGCCTTAATTTTAAGCCGTTAAGAGTGCGGGACAAACTTGATATACTTACCTCTATGCCTTGGCGCTCTTTTATTTCAAGAGTGAATCTCTGTTTTGCCACGCACTTAGTATCTTCTGTGGTAAGTCAATAGAATATGCCGCCATCTCTAAATAATTTGCTTTTTTTACATCTTTAAAGTTTACAATCTTTGTGGCGGCTTTTATCTCAAAGTGCTGTAATTCAGTTATTTTTTGGTGACGATAGGCTATAAGCAATAGCATCTTTTGTCGCAAATGAAACAAATTATGCCAAAAAAACTTTTTTGGAAAATTCGCAGAATTATTGGGAAAAAGCACTGAGAGATAATTAGGGCGTAGTAGCTAAGTAAAATTAGCCCTCGCCTGTTTACACTAAGCAGGGAAAAACATGGCAATATTTCTGGGTACATCCTTAGAGGACACTCTCAAGGGCGGGTTAGGCAACGACAGCCTTTTTGGGGCAGACGGCAATGACTCACTTATTGGTTCTGGCTCCAATAACACCTTAGATGGGGGTCCAGGAAATGATACTCTCGAGCCAGACTTGGGCAACGATAGCTTGTTTGGCGGCGACGGGAATGACTCTATTTATGGCGGTTTTTATAGCTCCTCAAATAGCACCTTAGATGGGGGTGCTGGCGATGATACGATCGATGCCGAGTATGGGAATACCGGCCAGGTGCTACGAGGAGGAATCGGCAACGATTACTATCTAGCTCCACGGGGGAAAACGAGTCAGATTCAGGATACCGATGGCACAGATCGGCTGTTTGTTGGCAATTTCGATATCCAGGGCACAGATGTTTCTCTATCCTTGTCGCCTGGAAAGATTGGATTAACGCGACAAGGTACTAGCCTACTGATTGACATTAACGGAGACGGGATAGCAAAGCCTGCCGATGACTTGGTGATTTTAGACTTTTTCGGTGCATCCCCGACTGTCGCGGGTGCTGGCTTGATCGAAACCATCAACAACCTTTCTGGTACAGCAATCCTCGCTGCTAATCTCACTGAGGCTACGATAGCAGGCGGACTCAATGTAACCACAGGTACTCCCGGCGATGATAACCTCATAGGCACTGCCGGTGATGAGAACCTCTCAGGCTTAGAAGGCAATGACAACATCTCAGGCTTAGAAGGCAACGACACCCTGGTTGGCGGTGCAGGAGATAACAACCTCAGTGGTGGTGGGGGGAATGACAGCCTCTTTGGTGGCGACGGCAATGACACGCTGGATGGCGGTGCCGACAACGACACCATCAAGGGCAATGCCGGTACTAACAGCCTCAGCGGGGGTGCAGGAAATGACGACATCCGTGGCGGCAGCAACAATAGCACCCTGGATGGAGGTATGGGCGATGATATCTTGGATGGTGGTGGCCTCTTGTTAGGGGGAGATGGCAATGACTTGTTCTTTACCGGTGTAGGTAGTTCCAACAGCACTTTAGAAGGCGGTGCGGGTAACGATACGCTGAATTCCTACATCAGCAGTAATGGAGGCACTGATGTGCTGCGAGGCGGTGCAGGTAACGATTTATACAATTCCTCCAACAGCAAGTCGAGTCAGATTCAGGATACTGAGGGTATAGATAATGTGCAAATAGGTTTCGGCACCAGCACAAACCTTTCCCTGTCGCTGCTGGCGGCGGGAACTCAGGGGTTGGGGCGCCAAGGTACCAGTCTGGTAGTTGATATCAACAAAGACGGAATCGCCAACCCTGCTGATGACTTGGTGATTTTAGACTTCTTCGGTGCATCCCCGACTGTCGCGGGTGCTGGCTTAATCGAAACCCTCAACAACCTCTCTGGTAGCGACATTCTGGCTGCTAATTTACCAGACTCACCCACAGCGCCGACACCCACAGCGCCGACACCCACAGCGCCAACACCCACAGCGCCAACACCCACCGCGCCAACACCTACCGCGCCAACACCCACCGCGCCAACACCCACGGCGCCAACACCCACAGCGCCAACACCCACCGCGCCGACACCCACCGCGCCAACACCGGTTGCACTCCCACCGCTGCCACCCACACCAGTTACGACGCCCACACCGGCTACAACACCTACACCCGTTTTCACTCCCGCACCGCCTGTGACGATCGCACTTCCGATCGCACTCACAGTCACAAGCGCGCCCGCACCGACAGGCTCAGCGTCAGGGAACATCGGCAGCAACAGCAATGACGTGATTATTGCGATCGACGCTAACAGTCCCGTCTACGGCAACAAAGGCAACGACACCTTAATCGGCAATAGCGAAAACAACACATTTTTCGGAGGCAAAGGAGACGATGCCTTATTTGGCGACGACGGCAACGATCTCCTATTTGGCAACGACGGCAATGACACCGTGATTGGAGGCAGCGGTAACGATATTGAGTTAGGAGGAAAAGGTGACGACTTCTTGTATGGCGGCGACGGTAACGATGCCATCAGCGGCGATCTAGGCAACAATACGTTAGCCGGCGACGCTGGTAATGACTCCCTGTACGGCGGTAAAGATAACGATGCTTTGCTGGGCGGTACTGGCAACGATTTCCTCTATGCCAAAGAAGGCAACGACATTCTCAGTGGCGTTGACGGCACTGCTGCTAACCCAGGGCGAGGCGAAATCGATACGCTGATTGGCGCTGAAGGCAATGATACTTTCTTGCTGGGAGATGCCACCAAGTTCTATTACAACGATGGCAACGATACCGGCACTGGCGCAGGCGACTACGCTTTGATTGTCGGTTTTAACCCGACTGAAGATATCCTCCAACTTCAAGGTGCTCCTAGCACTTACCAGTTAGGTGCTTCACCCGAAGGATTGCCTGCTGGAACCGCTATCTTTAAGAAGACTTCGGGATCGGATGAATTGATTGCGATCGTCCAATCAGTTTCTTTCCTGGCTATTGACAGCACCTCTTTGCGCTTCGTCTAAGGGCAAAGTTCGCTCCCCCTCGATCGATCGGCGGTTGAAAACCCACCCCCTCGATCGATCGGCGGTTGAAACCGCTTCTTGTCAAACGAAGTCCGCGCAACGCGAGACTAAGAGAAGAGATTGACGGGGTATTTAAGCCAGATTAAGTCCTGCCTTTGGTGCAGGACTTTTTTGTCGGGTGGAGGGGCGATCGCGCCCACGCAAAATTGACAGAGGACTTACGCATGGGGCTCAGAAACCGGGTTTTTTACGAAAATACTTTGTTGAAACCGCTAGATTGGGTAAAAAACCCGGTTTCTTTGGTCGGAGTGCCTAAGTCCTGTTAAGCTGTTCGGCATTTAAAGGACTTGCGTAAGGTGCGTCAGCATCTAAGGTTTTCCGTTTCAGCGTAAGGGTTCTAGCTGACGCACCCTACTAGCCTCGTTACTGGTTTAAATGCTCCACAGCTTACACTCAAAATCGCCTGATCCAAATCAGAAAATAGGTGTATAATGTTTTATAGTCGTTTTTGAGCGTAATTGCTACAAAGTGAAAACAGGTAAAAAACACTAAGCGCGGGCGTAATTCAGTGGTAGAATGTCAGCTTCCCATGCTGAACGTCGTGGGTTCGAGTCCCACTGTCCGCTTGCGTCTATAAGAACCTCAAACCAACGATAAATCAACGGTTTGAGGTTTTTTATTGCTGATTTTTGAGGCTATCAAGGGGTCTATTTGACTAGAAATTGACTACGATTTGACTACGATTTGACCAAACTGAGTATCAACTGACTACGGTTTGACTACGGTTTTTTTTGACCGTAGTCAGCCCTTCCCCGCAGAAGGCCTCGCTTCCAGTAGTAAGTCAGGGTTCCCCCACAAGCAGTTCTAGAATCCCCTCGATGTCTGCGAGCGATGCGGTAGGTTTCTTAGGTTTCATGCCCTCGGCTTTCTTCTTTTCGTACTTGGCTATCAACTGGTTGAGCAGGTCGGCTGGCTCTGGAAATTTTGCGACGGTCGGAGCTGAGTTTTTATTTGCTTCCCGATCGCGCTGCGCTTCCTTGAGCTCTTGCTCCAACATCTGCACCTTCAGTCCTAAATCGCCGTTGCGCTCGTGTAACTCATTCAGTTCCTTATCCCATTCTGCAAGCTGCTTGTTGGCCGCTTTCAATTCCTGCCTGAGTGATTCATCGTTGCCGTCACTCAGGCACTCAATTTTCCCAGCCGTTCCTCAATGGCGGCCATCCGTTCCATCACGGGGTCAAGGCGATCGGCTACAACCTTGTCTACAGTGTCTACAATTTCTGTAGACGCGACGCTATCATTACTTCGTGTAGACAAATCCGTAGGTGTTGTAGACAGTGTAGACAGATGCACTGTAGACAGTGTAGACGTGCCTGAGACTTCTTTGAGGATGCGTTGTGCAGCTTGACTAAGCGACTCACCGTCTAGCTTCTGAGCTTCTATCCAGTTCAGGAAGTGACCGGATGCTCTGAATGATACGACTTGACTTTGACTCATTGTAGACACCTGTATACAGTATTTGTCTACAGTAACTGATAGCTGTCTACAGTGTCAACATATTGTCTACAAAACTTGTAGACACGAAAGTCCCCCAATTAAGGGGGATGGGATTGAGCCGTCAGTTGTCAGGCAGTGGCTAAATTTTTCCTTGGAGACGGATGAGTTCAGCAATCCGCTCGCGGACTAACTCGTCTTCTCCCTCCAGCCAGTCAGCGATAGTAGCAATGCTGTATTTCCGTCCCGGCGTATTCCATCCGAACAGTTGAGTAAGCAGGGCTTGTAAATGTTCAGAACGGTACTCTGGCCACCAGATTAGTGCAATATCTCGCATTTTTTCCGCGTCCTCTGGGCTGATAACTTCAGGTACTGATGCCACTGCCGGCTCTGACTCTGGTTTTAATGGGGGCTGAGCTTGCGGAGATTGAGTGAGTATTTTTACCAGTTTCTCGCGCTCGCTGTCGGTAAGTTGAGAGAGTAAATTGCAAACCTGACTAAAAGGTGAGGAAATTGCGTCACCATCGTCTCCACCGCCCTGGATAAGGGTTTGTGCGTCACCAACTGCGTCACCAGTATTTTTTGGTGACGCAGTTTTCCTTACTGTGTCTACTGGAGACGATGGTGACGCAGTTTTTGCAGTTTGCGGTGAGGTGTGTACAAATCCGACGCCAAGCAAATATCTTTGCCCTTTCCGTTCCATCTCGTCTCGTTCATTATGGCGACACACTTGGAGTTTAGGGAAAATCTCGCTAAACCTTGACCCCAACTGGTTTATAGCTTTTACAGGAGCGTCATACTTACTAGGAAGTTCATTCCAAATCAACTTCTCCTTGGTGCCGCTAGTCTCTCGCTCTAGAATCCCTGCATCCTCATACCAATCTTGCAATTGCTCCCACAAATCTTTAACCCAGACGCGACCGCCAGACTGAACCTCCAAACCAACCTCGCGCGCAAACTGCCACAAGTGCCGACTTTCCTCTTGAGCTTCTCGCATCGCCTCACGAATTGCCTTGTAGTCAATCCCCTCTTTCAACAACAGTGGCAACCGCTCCAACATCTTATTGAGCATCGCCGGCGCAATCCGCTCAAGGATAAAGTTCTCATCATCCTTAAAGCGCGGGTCAGCCTCTAATTCACCCTGAGACGGGTCAGCGTTACGCTTGTAGGTTTTCCCGAAGCTCAGGATGCTGTAGCGGTCATCGATTGCAGCCGTCCCCCCGGTGATGGACGGTAGTTTGTTGCAGTTGGCTAAAAAGATGGCCGCAGGCTTGTACTCATAACCATCCTTGCCCTTGCGTTCAATATCAAGAGTGTCACCTGTAATCAACTGTTTAAGACTCTGGATGGTGTCGAGGTCTACTTTTGCAGTGTTCTCCGAAGCCCAGTTACAAATACTTCCTTCAATTCCTGCTAGAGAGAACTTGCGGCCATTGTCATAGGATTTGAAGTCTGACAGCGACTTCCCGGTCATCCCCCGCCCAAAGACAGCGGACAACACAGCCCGCAATGTATCCTTACCGTTAGACCCCTCGCCGTGGCACAGCAAGCCTTTAACGCCCCGTCCCGTCAGCTTGGAGCGGACAAGCTTCAAATTCAACGCAGCAGCAGCAGTCCGCAAAAATACCTCACGCTGCGACGGCTCCAAGCATTCCAAAAGGCGATCGCAATCTGTCGGGTCAATGTCGGGGTCATACTTGCACCCAACATATGTGTAAATCCGTTTGGGGTCATGCGGTATAAGCTTATGAGAACCGTCAGCATTGATTTTTACCACTCCATCAGGAGTGTTCAACCCATCAGGGTTAATGGTTTCAACAAGCTTGCCCACAGCAACCAATAGGGAGCTATAAACCTCATTAACACTGGCAGAATTAGCGCGGTTGCAGCGGTGCTTCCCTTTTACAAACTCAGAGTAGGTACTCAACCAATCAAAAATTCGCCGCTTCTCCCCAGCCTCCGGTCGCAGCTCGTGATAAGTGCCAGTAAATTCAAACAACTGCTGCCCTATCGCTGCCCAATTATCACGAGGATGATACAGCGCTGCGAGAGCTTTTTGAATGTAGTTTTGTTCTGGAGCGGGCGCGGTGTCTGGGATGTAGTCGTTCTCACTACTGTCATACTTCTGGCATACTACTTCTTTTCGCGTGCGCGGGTGAGGAGTAATGAAATTTAGTATGTCTTGAGCGTTAAGCTTTTCGCTGTCAATCCAGTCTTTGATATCAAACCCCTGACTTTTTGGCAGATTGTCCCAAACCCAAGAGTCAGGGTCACAGTACAGCCACTGAGCGTCTGGGAAATGTTGTGAAACTTTGGCCGCATCCTCAACCCCTGGTATGTCACGGTCAGGAGTTATAACAACCTTCGCACCCTGTAAATCGCTTGTGTCAGTGATTCGCCATTTACCCATTCCGCCGATGCTAGTAGTAGCGGCTAAACCTAAATCCCAAAAAATGTCAGCACACGATTCACCGTCAACGATGAAGACAAGTTGATTATTTGCGATCGCATCTTGGACATCGGCACAGCGGTAGACCGGGATGCTGGCACGTTCAACTTTGCCCAAACCCATCACCCAGTCGTTCTTGTCTTCGTCCCAGTGCTGTTGCTTGATATCCTTCTTGCGTCCGTCGCCGAAATCAACCCGCCGTACCCTGACAAATGTGGAGCCGTTGCGACCGGGATAGTAGTGGTAGCGAGTATCCGCGGGTCGGATGGCTTTCTTTTGAATTGGAGCGTAGAAGATGTGACCGTCTGCATCAGACTTGCTGGTAGCTTCCCAGCCAGTAGTGGGCGGTTGGTCACGGTTACAGACTGATAAATTGCCGATGGAGTAGCACCAGTCAGACTTGCCACAGTGCAGGCAAGGATTGTCTTTGGTTACACGAACAAGATTTCCACGGGTGCTTGAAGTTTGCCCGTCATTCGAGTTAATATTGTGGGACATGATGATTTGTCTCGTCTTTCTAAGGGATGAGTGAATTACCTAAAACCGTTGCGCTCAGGTCTCAATTGAAAGCAGCGGTTTTTTGGTGTCTAGATTTGTTGAAAATTTAAGGCACAGGAGAGACCGCCCCGCTAGTTGACTAGGGGTGCGATTAAGCTGTCGTTACGAGCACAGCCACCTATTTCAGCGTCAGGCAATGGGATAAAGATTGAGAAGGATGGCGGCGCCCGATCGGTTGCTCGAATAGGTAACTGAATGTCGGTGTCTACGGTTACAGATTCTTTAGCAAACTCAAGACGAGTTTCGGGAGTTTTCTCAGGCTTGTTGATGAGATACCTTATCTCTGCCAACATCTGCCCCCGGACTGTGCAGCAAATGTATTTCCAGAACCTCATCTTTCTCGGATTCCATTCCCGGCTGCGTTCTCCAAACTCCACAAGAGATTCTCCGGCCCCTCCATTCCAGAAAGGCTTTAGACTGCGCTTGACTCGTTTGATGAACCCGTAAATACATTTCACATCCATATCGAACATTTTAAGCGACAAGTCGCACTTGATAATCTCGGACAGATTTTGTCCCGGCAACGAACCGAAAACGTAAAAAAAACGTACCGTTTCTCTACCAAAACTCACTCGTCGGGTTTAAAGGTAAAAGCACTAGACGAGTGAGTCAGAACAAGGCTTTCGGCGCCGCCAAGTCAGAGGGACTCTTGTCCGAAATCTCGGACGGATTTTTCTGCACCCTGACCACCCAACACCGCGTCCCACAGTCGAGGTTGTGGTTCCCCTAGTGTTGGCGGGACTGCTACCCCAAGCTGAGGTAATTGCAAGTCGTTGAGGTAGTAAGCGTACTGATTGTCCTCCCCCCGTTGCGGGTAGAACTTGCCGTTAGTTTTCCAGAAGAAATCTTTACCTCGCAAAACCGCCAACACTAACTCTATTTCTGACTTAGTACCAGTCAATCTTAGGGCTGCTGTGGTTGGAATATTCGGCTGTCTAGTCATCACTTTCCCCCTTCACAAACGGCATCAAAAACTCATACTCAGCCTTCGCGTCCCGGTAGGCTTGGCTACTGCCGGCTGACACTCCCCAAACTTCTTTAAGGATTTTATTCTTGCCGGTGATGCCCTTCGCGTGACATTGCAGAATTAGTTCGATTTGTTCGCGCTGCCTAGTGGATAAATTCACGACTGCGAGTTCGCCAGAATCGCCAGAAGTCTTATTCAGTAGCAGTTCTAGTGATTCTCTTATCGAATCGAGTTCTGCTTCTTGTTCGTCTGTTCGTTCGTTTGTTGTCAGAATTTGTTCTGCTTCCTGTTGTCTTTGTTTCTGAGAAATGTATACGCTTGTCGAGATTTCATCCACCACATCAGCAGTGATTGCCCGCTCTTTAATCGCCTCAATCTCCCCTTGCTCAGACAGTTTACGTGCGATATTACCCGCCGATACTGCACAAGCAATTGCAGCACACAAACTAACACCTTGCAGTGCTTTGTGAGTGTCTAGCTTTTTGTCTAGTGCTGCTAGTGGAGTCAGCCACAACACGACAGAGGACGCGCTCAAAACGAACAGTTTTAGCTGCATAGAAACACCCCCAAACCAATCAGCAACATCGCTAAACCACCGATTAAAACTGCATATAAATCAGCCACTGAAATCTTGAGTAACTTACTCAGGGAGTAGTCAAGCAACCAGCTTAAACCCCAAGCAATCGCAATCGCTGCTAACAGGAAGGAGACGGCTTTCATTGCCATCGGATGCAGACTCGCTATCCACCCTAAAAGGGAGAAAGCGACGCATCCGGCAACGAAGTAGTTAGCCAGATACATCGCTTTCATCTAGTTAGCCCCTCCCGTCAGTTTGGCTTTAATTTCATCAATCCGAGTACGGGCATCGCTGTCAGCCTTGTCAATCCCTAAACCCAGTCGGGCATATCCGGGACGCAAGCTGTGCAAGTGCTTAGCCAGTCGAGTGTCTGAGCGTTTTTTACCCAGTTCATTGTCGGCAACAACACCCTCGTATTTGCGGTGATGGCGGTGAACTTTGGCATCGGCTTCTTCGACTTTTGCCAGCGCTTCATAGGCGCGTTTAGACTGTTTTGCACCGTCTGTTTTCTCCTTAGCCAAGTCCTTCATAGCGTCCGCTTCTTCCTTGGTAAAGTAGCGCGGTGCTGGCACAACTGGAACACTGCGGATGCTGGAAAAATTACCAGGATTTAGCGGTGTGATGACACTTGCGTCGGTGCTTGCCAGAACTTTTGATTTGTC
>NZ_JAUBOZ010000076.1:0-36701 GCF_036700475.1 Microcoleus sp. T2B6
TCTATTGTCATATCACACTATGGTAAACACTTCTCTCTAATAGTAACTTACTCGATCCTTTCCTTCAGGGCACTACCTGTCATAGAAGTCAACTGGATAACTGGTACCATCGCTGTCTAAATTGATGGCAAACCTGTCCCTTCCGGCAGAATCTCTGGCTCCAAAAAACGTAGAAATACTCTTAGTGACGATGGGGACATTGTTCGGGAATCCTCCCGGCGCGACAACATATAAGCGATTTTGTGGTTCTGAGGTTTCAGTATTAGGTACGCCGATGCGGACACTTTTAGTTACAACAAGGTTGTCGAATGTTGCGCCATCAGGCGCAATTTGGTCGGACGCGGTTTCCGGCTGGGCATTCATGTTTTGGTTGGACTTATTTTGATCCTGCAGATTTTGGTCTGACATAATTTCCTCTTTGGTATTGCATAAAAGGTGTTGTTCTTGAACTCATTCTGAGCAACGCTTTGCCCATCAACCAATCGCATTTTTGAGTTTCACTCATGTGAGGGACAGGATATCCTGGTTTGTTTAGGTCACTAGAGTTCCTGTCAGTGATTAGAAGCAGGCTGGTTTACTGCTGTCAAAATTCGACTGTTGCTGCGATCGCGCTTTCCAATCATTAAGTTTTACGAACGTCGCTGCTAATAGATGCAACCGTAGAGTAATTACGCAGCCGAGCTCGTATCATTACTCGAATGCGCGATCGGTCGGATTCGATCGGACTCTTGTTTCCCGTATATCCAGAATGTCTTGCGTAAATGTCGCTAACTGCTCAATCTCGTGGCTCATTTTGCTCAACCTCGTTGCTCATTTTGCTCATTTTGCTCACTTCTCTAAGTAAAAACTCACAGTCTCTGTGTAACAAAATCTGACAAAAACTACGCATAATCCCTGGAGCTAGCGATAATGTAAGTGAAAGTGCAAGTTAATTAAGGATGAGCATGGCTTCTCTGAAATTGTCCGCTGAAGGCTTCCAAATTCTTGAAAGAGCTCGACGGCAGAAACGATGGGATAAAGCAGCAGAAGTCTTGTGTACCGATGCTTTAACCTCAAAAGCTACTTTGAGAAGGTTTTGGGCCAAGCAACCGATTCAGTACGATACTTTTATTAGAATTTGTCAGACTTTAGGAATAGAAAATTGGGAAGCAGTTGTCGATCGCACTCCAGAAAACCGTATCCCCGGTAACACAACAGAGGGAGCAAAAATCCCCCATCCTCTGAGTTTTACGCTTCCAGAAAAGTTGCCCCCAGTGAGAAATTTTGCAGGGCGAATTCAAGAACTCGAAACTATCAAAAATGAACTGCTAGACCCCGATACTAAAGCAATTACAATTACCTCTGTCTGTGTGGTGGGTTTAGCAGGTATTGGCAAAACTACTCTCACTTCTCAATTAGTGCGTCAACTTCAGTCAGAAACAACACACTTTGCCGCCGTAGCATGGGAATCTTTGCGTTCTGCTACAGGTATAGCCCCTGGTTTTGATTGGATTGTTGACTCGCTGTTGTTTACCCTCTCCGGCGGCACAATTTCGACCGCCACTACCGTTCAAGATGATTATCTGAAAAAAACAGCCTGGCTGATCGAGTTACTCAAAAAACAGCCTTGTTTAATAGTGCTGGATAATGTCGAGACAGTCTTGCAAACTGGACAGGCAAATCGAGCGGGATATTTTGCTGCATCCTACCCTGAATATGCTTGGCTGCTCAAACAGTTAGCAGAAACAGAACATCAAAGCAAAGTCATATTTACCTGTAGGGAAAATTTAGCAGAATTGCCCTGTCGCGCCACTAAAACTATCTCTCTGGGCGGATTGGATATCGATGCTGCTGTTGCCCTCCTGCAAACTTTTGAGTTATCAGCTACTCAGTCAGAATTAACCGCACTAGCTGAATCTTATCAAGGACATCCAAAAGCTTTGGAAATGATAGCGGCATTGATTCAAGACGACAGTGAATTTCAAGGAAAAGTAGAGAGGTTTTTGCGCGATCGCAACTGGCTGCTAATTCGAGATATTGAAAATTTAATCGATGAAGTGTTTGTCCGTTTGAGCGAGCCAGAAAAAACTTGTCTGCTGCGAATTTCTGTCTGTCAAACATCAGAATATCCGCTAAATTTTGCAGTAATTGCAGCCCAGATGCCAGAGTTGAGCGAATATGACTTAAAAGAAAACGTCATCCTAGCTTTAAAACGCCGACAATTTCTCGACTACGCTCGCCAAATCGAATCTTACCAATTGCATCCCTTAATTCAAGAAAAAGCTTATCGCTTGCTGTGTCAAAATCCTGAAAATTTCCGCACCGCTAATCAGCAAGCATACCGCTACTTTTTGAACCTTCCCCTGAAGCCTAAAACTGAATGGAAAAGTATTCATGATATTAAACCGCTGCTGTTAGCACACTATCATGCCTGCCAAGCCGAGGATTGGGATGAAGCTGCGAGCGCAATTTCTGATGCTTGCGATTCTATGCGCTACTGGAGCCATTTCAAACTCCTGATATATTTGTACGGTAAATTGATACCCGTTGATTGGAAAAAAGGAGGACAATTAGTAACTTCGACGGCGAGTCATATTGATATTTTATGTCAGCTTGGTTTAGTAGACAAGTCGATTGAACAATTGGAAATAGCCCACGAATATTTAAACCAAGCTTTGTCTATTGCCCAAAAAAATAACAACAAAAAAGCAGAGGCAATGATTTTGTTTTATATAGCAAGGCATTATTATTATCTCGAAAATGACCCACAAACCCTTAAATATTTGCAAAATTCTTTAGCGATTTTTAGGGAGTTAGAAGAAGATAAAATGGAATATAAAATATTAAATGCAGTAGGATATATTAACTATTACAAGAGTAGCTATAGTTCGGCAATACCATATTTCGAGCGAGCTTTAAAAGTGGCTTATAAAAACAACTTTATCGAAGGAGAAGCTTTAGCATTTACGAATTTATCTAATACATACACTGGATTGGGAAAATATGATTGAGCCATTAATTATCTCAACCAGTATCGAGCGATAATTTCTCACAAACCAACACGAATTAAAGTGGCGAATTATCTACTGGTCGATTGGGGTGATTTTTGTGAAAATCTTCACCAACTAAAGGTAATAAGTTGGGTACAACAACCCTTAAAAAGTTATATAAAATGTTCAGATGAATATAAAACTATGTTAGATACCTTCACCGATTTAGTTCCTGCATACAATGGACTAGAAGCAGCTCAAAAGTTGTTGGAGAATCTGAATGAATGTAGTAAACTTGAAAGTGATGAAAATTTTCAGAATAAGGCAAATAAATTGTATAAATTAGTGAAATCATTTCAAGATTTAAGAGAATTTGAAAAAGCCATCGCAAATCAGCAAAAGAGCGAGATGCAACCGCACAATATTAACCAGAATGCTGGGGGGGAGCGTTGGGATAATTTAAAGTTACTCATCGAGTTAGCAAAAACTATGCTTAGGTGCACAGTTGGAATTCAGCCAATGATGGAATATTACCTAAATCAAGCCGAGGAAATTTGTAAAGAGCTACAGCTACCGCTGCTGGCAGAAATCCAAAAAGTTCAAGCAGATTTACAAGAAGAAAATTAACAGATAGCGATAAACAGTTGACAGTTGACAGTTGACAGCGAGGTTTTTAGGATGGGGATTTATACCCACCCTAAAAAAATTAGCCCTGAAAGCTGGGGTTTTAAACCCCTGAATTTTGATAAACTAAGGGTTGGGGATTAAAATAAACAGGGAGCAATCACAGAATTACTTTGTTGATGCGTATTCAATCGCCTAATTATCTATTTTATTGTGCCTTTGTTAACGTGATTTACGCATTCCGACCCAAGAAACCGGGTTTTTACCGAATCTACGCACTGCAAGGAATTATTTTCATAAAAACCCGGTTTCTGGACTCTTTCGTAAGTGCTAGTTAAGATGGTGGAGATGAAGTAGGAATTAATGCCAAATAGCTATGCCGATCGAGTTGCTGTCAATTAAACCCGTCTCAAGATTGTCAATGGTTGGTGCTCTGGCGATCGCCCTTGTCCTCGGTGGTGCCAATCTAGCCAAAGCCGAATCGCGAGAACAAGCCGTCGATCGATTGACCGATTTCTTATTCTACAGGGTTAATCCTCAGTTAAACAATCGCAAACTGCAAGCGGGCGATCGCGAATATAGCAATCAATGGCGGAGATTGCGCGAAGCGATCGATCCGCGAGTCAAGTCGGTACAAGAAGTCTGTTTTAGGCCAGCCCCAGAAGAGACAGGATGGGAATTCACGACAATTAACGGCGAAACCTACGAGCAAACCTACGATTTACTTGCAGATACAATTTTTTACAGCCGCCATCCTCAACGAACCGGACAGCCCATTCCCAAAAGCGATCGGATCGGCATTAGTGAATGGTCAGCAATTCGACGCGAAATGTATATTTCCAATTGTGGACTGTGAGACTCGATCGCCTTACAGCGCAGCATTTATCGAAGATAACTCCTAGAGTAGAGGTCATCTCTACATAACTCTGTAAAAAGAAAGGTTTTAAACCGATGAGTATGAAAAGTTGGATATGTGATCGCGCTCTTATTACAACCAGAATTATTGCACCATTGATGGGACTAATCACCATTGGATATACAAGTTTTGCCGATGCTGCCCCACAGCAACAAATTTCCAGCATAAATAGTGCAAAACTCGATACAAAAAGTAAAAAAAATTACCTGAATAATCCACCCGAAAATTCAACTATCGAGGCTTTAAATAAAAAAGTTCAAGTCAGCGTTGAAATTTATGTAAATGCCCCAAAAAAAATACCTCTTCAACAAGGTATGCCATACAAAGAGGCGCGCCAAATCCTGATTCAACAACGGTGGCAGCCAAGCTTACAGGGTCAACCCAACCTCAGAGATCGTTCGGTTAAAGAGCTATTTGATTTAGGATATAAAGAGATTAAGGATTGTTCTGGTACAGGAGAGGGGCCTTGTCGTTTTGAGTTTATCAATCAACAAGGAGAACTGCTAGTTATAGTCGCTACGACAAGAGGTTCTGAAAATACAAAACGTTTTGTGAGGAATTGGTGGCTTGAGAAAAAGACAGATAGCCCTCAACAAAAATCGTCATCAAACATAATTCAAGAAGGTCGTTATTGGTTGGGAGGTACGGCTCAGGGTTTAGAGGTCAAGGGACAACAATATCGATATTATGACGAGTCTAATATCGAGCGACCGTGGCAACCTCTCTCTGATCTACAATATATCAAAAAAGGCGTTGTGTTTGATGGGAGAAATTATTGGTGTTTATCTACTCTAGCACCGAAAACGGGAGGTTTTTCTTGTTCTAAAGATGGATGGAAACAAAAGATCTCTCACCAGCTATATCGGGGGAATGGATAATTATTATTGGGTTTCATCGTGGTAATTAAATCACTTTCAATTAAGTCAAAATCGAAGTTTTTAGGGGTGTGTGCGTTAGCTATAGCCCTTGTACTCGGTGGTTCCAATCTAGACAGTGCTACAGCGCGCGATTATGAATCACGAACTCAAGCTGTGGATAGGTTTACGGATTGGTTTTTTTATAGAGTGAATCCTCAATTAGGAGGTCGCAAATTGCGTTCTGACGATTCTTCTGCCTACATCCGCGAATGGAATGCTATTCGTAATACAGTCGATCGAGAAATGATTACTACACAAGGAGATTGCGTCGGTGATGCTTTCTGGGACTTCGATTATCGTTCTCATGGGCGATCGCTCGATCGGATTGCAGATACAATTTGGGATATCCGCGATCCATCGGGTGACAAAACTCGTGCAGATGTTTCTAAACAAGAATGGCAGAAGCTTCGTAATTCAATAATTAGAGAGCATTTTTGCTATTAAGTTGCCATATTTGTCAATCCAATTTCAACAATAAAGAACAACAGCGCTTTTAGTTACAAATATTGTTAAAATGTAAAATAGGCAACCTCGATTGTAGATCATTTAGTCGAAAGACAACGAAAACATTCTCTAGGAAAACAAAAGGATAAAAAAATGGGCCGAGTCACCGCAACAATAACCGTCACCAATCACATTGATGAAATTCTGGGAGAAAGAGGGTTCATCCCCGCAGAGCAAATACGCTCTATCACCATCGATAACGTCTTAGTCGATACAGGCGCAACTCGACTCTGCTTACCAGCAGATATTATCAGTCAGTTGGGTTTGCCAATGCTAGGCGAAATGGACGGACATACGGCAATAGGAACCCGAAAATTTCGTCTGTTCAAAGATGTCACTCTTGCCGTAGCTGGACGAGAAGGCAGGTATGATTGTGTAGAAATTCCCGCAGGAGAAGAACCTTTACTCGGCTTAATTCCCCTCGAAGATTTGGGTTTAGAACCGGACTTAAAAAATCAGCGGTTGATTGTTTTGCCGGCGGAGGGAATGCAAAGCTATATTCGCGTGTAAAATCTCGATGATTAACGTTAAATGCTTGATTTACCTACATTAGAGCTTACTTGTCTCTGATTCCTTGTTTAAAATCCCGATCGCAAAATTTGATAGTTTTTTGTTATTATGGGAAATAGTAGTTGACTCAAATAGGTGACTCAACGTAATGAACATATCCTTAACTCCCGAACTAGAGCAGTTTGTTCAGTCAACAGTCAACAACGGTAGATACTCATCAGCTTCTGAAGTGGTATGGGCTGCGTTACGATTGCTAGAACAACGAGAAATGGAACGCTTGGTGCGTTTAGAGGAACTCCGCAAGGAAATAATGATTGGAATTGAAGCTTCCGATCGCGGAGAGGTTTTTGATGGTGAAGAAGTGTTAAGAGAACTGCGTGAGGAGATTCAGCAAGCCGATGAGGGTGAAAAATGAGTCGATACACTTTGAGTGCCCCTGCCAAGCAAGATTTAAGGGAACTCACGAACTATCTGTTGCAGTTTAGCGCCAATGCAGCCAACCATTTTCTTAATGTTTTTCAGGAAAAATTTCGTTTATTAGCAGATTTTCCAGAAATGGGGCGCAGTCGTGAGGAATTAGCACCGTCTCTACGCAGTTTCCCTGTAGATAAATATGTAATTTTTTACCGCGTTATTAAAAATGGTATCCAAATTGAAAGGGTGTTGAGTGGTTATAGAGACTTTGAGGATGTTTTTGTAGAAGACAGATAATATTATATTTTTGCACTAAAATGTCAGTCACTACTCATCAATTAATTCAGTGGAAACAACAAGGGCGGTCAATTGTTGCCCTGACAGCTTATGATTATGCGATCGCCCAACTCATCGATCAAGCAGGCGTAGATATCATCCTAGTCGGCGATTCCCTCGCCATGACAGTCTTAGGCTACGACACAACCCTGCCGCTAACCCTCGATGAAATGCTGCACCACGCTAAAGCAGTGCGCCGTGGAGTTAAACAAGGATTAATTGTGGTCGATTTGCCGTTTTTGACTTACCAAGAAAGTCCCCAGCAAGCCATGCACTCTGCCGGGAGAGTTTTGAAAGAAACCGGCGCTCAAGCTGTAAAATTAGAAGGTGGATATCCAGCAATGGCCGCCACAGTTTCGCAGCTAACATCCGCCGGAATTCCGGTGATGGGGCACGTCGGTTTAACTCCGCAGTCGGTACACCAACTCGGCTACAAAAAACAAGGAAAAACGGCCCAAGCAGCCGATCGCATCATAGCAGAGTCGATCGCGCTTCAAGAAGCCGGTGCCTTTGCGATCGTCTTAGAACACATTCCCGCAGACTTAGCCGCTCAAATTACCCAAAAACTAACTATTCCCACCATTGGTATCGGCGCCGGGCCGCACTGCGACGGCCAAGTTTTAGTTACTTCCGATTTGTTGGGACTTTCCGAAAAACAGCCGCCTTTTGCAAAAGCTTATGTCAATTTGCGAGAGACAATTACTCAAGCTGTAACAGATTATTCTCTAGAAGTTAGAGAACGAAAATTTCCTAATTCGTAAAGATTTTATAGTTGGGATCTTTCGGGTTTAGGAGATTGCGGGTTTTCCCCAATTATTGGGGAGCATCTCAATGAAAGCAGCCCTCCGCTAGAAATTGGAGTTAGGAGTCAGGAGTCAGGAGCCAGGAGAAAAGAGTCAGAAGGAAGAATAAAGAAGTATTTTTGCAAATATGAGATGCTCCCAATTATTGTCGGTGAAACCCGCCCGGCAACTTTTTGGAAAGCCTGCTCTATCTCAGCCATAACAAAGTTTGACAAACTTTGACATTCCTGCTAAAATCAGCTTAAATACATCACAACTTCAACTCAGCTATGAATGTATCGCTGACACCTGAATTAGAAAAATTTGTTCGGCAAAAGGTCAACACTGGCAGGTATTTATCGGCTAGTGAAGTAATTCGGGAAGCATTGCGACTGCTTGAAGAGCGAGATATGCAGCGTCAAATGCGGATCGAAAAACTTCGCCGAGAAGTGGCTGTTGGTATTGAGCAATCGAACAGAGGAGAAACTTTTGATGGCGAAGAAGTAGTTGCAGAACTTCTGGAAGAAATAGAATTAGAAGAGCGGGCAATCAATGAGTAGCTATTTTCTGAGCACTCAAGCTAAGTATGATTTGAGGGAGATTAAAAATTATATTGCTCGCGATAATATTGCAGCAGCGAGGCGTTTTGTTGAAACCTTTAGAAACCAATGCAATTTAATTGCAAAATCTCCTAGAATGGGACGGAGTTATGAAGAACTAGCACCGGGATTGCGCGGTTTTGCTATTGGAAACTATATCATCTTCTACCGTCCCATTGAAAATGGGATTGCAGTTGAACGCCTGCTGAGTGGCTACCGCGATCTAGAAGCTCTATTATGTGAGAATGGCGACAACTAATGGACATTTAAAATTAGTGGATCGCCTTCTCTCCCCAGAATCGATCGCATTTTTAAAATCGAACGATCCCTAATTTATCTAATCCCCAGACTGGCTCTTTTCCTCCTTTTCCTTCTCCTTCTCAACAGCTTCATCCTCAGATTGACCAACCCCTTCCTTAAAACTCCGCAGCGTTTTGCCCAAAGCATTTCCTAACTCAGGAATCTTCTTGGGGCCGAAAATTAGTATGGCAACCACCGCAATAATGCCCATTTCGGGCAATCCCAGACCAAACATACAAAATCTCCTCTAAAACTTGCTCGATCGTAAGTCAATCTTAAGTCAATCTACTGATATTGTTAAAGTATCTACCTTTTTTCCTGCATCCTGCAACAGTAGAATCAAGTTTTATTAAGCTATCGCACGATAAATAAGAATGTTAGAAACATCCCAGCCTTCTCTACGCGAGCAACAGCACCATCTCATCCGCGATTTAGCAGACCGGATGGAAGCAGTATGGCACCGCTATCTCGACCTCGAACCCTACCACCTGCCCGCTGAGTTGGGATACGTAGAAGGCCGCTTGGAAGGAGAAAAACTGATCATTGAAAACCGCTGCTATCAAACGCCCCAGTTCCGCAAAATCCACCTCGAACTCGCTAAAGTCGGGCCGTTGCTTGACATTCTGCACTGCGTGATGTTTCCCCGACCGAATTATGCTTTGCCCATGTTCGGTACGGATATCGTAGCAGGCAAAGGCCAAGTTAGCGCCGCGATCGCAGACCTTTCTCCCCTCAATCCCGATCGAACTTTGTCGGAACCCTACCGAACCCAACTGGAAATTTTGCCGATCAAGCAATTTTCTTCTCCCCGCCAAATTCCCGAATGGGGGGATATTTTCTCAGAATTTTGTCTGTTTGTGCGACCAGAGTCGATCGAAGAAAACAGTCGGTTTTTGGATATTGTTGAATCCTACGTTGAAATTCACTGCAAACAGGCAGTCGCTTCCGAACCAGTCTCTGCCGCCGAAGCATCGGAAATTCTCGACGCTCAAATTTACTACTGCACCCAGCAGCAGCAAAACGACAAAACCCGTCGCGTACTCGAAAAAGCTTTCGGTCAAGATTGGGCCGAACATTACATGACCGAAGTGCTTTTTGATATCCCTAAATAGCTGAAATTGGTTTACAATACTTCACAGTGGGTGAAAAAAACTTAATCAGGAAATCACCTACTTTATAAGTCATGGGAAAGGAATCACCGGTCAAGGATAAATCATTTTTAAAACCCCCAGGACGAGGAATCATCGGTTTAGCGATCGCCGCCACTGTCGTTACCACAGGAGTCGGTTTTTGGCAAGTATCTCAAATTAGAAAAGCCGAAGAGTTAAAGGCGGCGGCTGCAACGGCTGCTGCAACTTCCGTCGCCACCCGCAACAGCGTTACCGCTTTGGGTAGGTTGACTCCCCAGGGGGAAGTTATCAAATTGTCGGCCCCTTCGGCGTCGGAGGGAGCAAGAATTGAACAGTTGCAGGTGGAAGAGGGCGATCGAGTCAGTCAAGGACAAATCATAGCAGTTCTGGATACGCGCGATCGGCTCCAAGCAATCCTCCAACAAGCCGACAAAGAAGTCAAAGTCAAACAAGCAGAATTAGCGAAAATTCAAGCAGGTGCAAAAACAGGCGTTGTCGGCGCTCAAAAAGCAGAAGTTGCCAAGTTTGAAGCACAAGTGCAAAGAGAAACCGAAGGCGAAGCAGCCAATGTCGCCCGCTTAGAAGCTCAACTGCGAAGAGAAACCGAAGCTGAACAAGCTAACGTCGCCAAGTTTGAAGCACAACTGCAAAGAGAAACCGAAGCCGAACAAGCTAATCTTGCCAAATTTGAGGCACAACTAGACAGAGAAACAGAGGTGCAGCAATCCAAATTGGCTAGGCTAGAAGCTCAATTGCGCGGCGAAATTACCTCTCAAAATGCTACAGTCGATCGGCTAAAAGCCGAATTGACAAACGCCGAAGCCGAGGAAAAACGCAATAAAGAGCTCTCCGAAACAGGTGCAATTTCTGCTTCGGCATACGACACCAAACGCTTAGCAGTAGAGACGGCTCGCCAGAGAGTCAAAGAAGCTGAAGCCATATTAGAAAAAACCGTGCAAACTTTGCGTGAGGAAATAGTCGAAACTAAAGCAACAATCAAACAAACAGTAGAAACAGGCCAGCAGGAAATCAATCAATCGCGAGCCAATCTCAGACGCAAGTTAGAAACAGGCAGGCAGGAAATTAACCAAGCTAGAGCCACCTTAAATCAAAAGATAGAAACTGGTAGAGAACAAATTAATCAAGCCGAAGCAATACTCAAACAAAAAGCAGAAACCGGCCAAGAAGAAATCAATCAAGCCAAAGCAAATCTCGACCAAATTGCCGAAGTACGTCCCGAAGACGTGCAAGCAGCCCAAGCAGCCGTAGAAAGTGCGATCGCCACCAAACAAAAAGCTCAAGTAGACTTAAACTTAAGTTACGTCAAAGCACCGGTATCCGGCTACATCCTCAAAGTTCACAGCCGACAAGGAGAAGGTGTCAACACTCAAGACGGCATCGTAGAACTAGGCGGCACCGACCAAATGTACGCCGTAGCAGAAGTTTACGAAACCGACATCGCCAAAGTGCGAAACGGCCAGCGCGCAACAGTCACCAGCCCCGTATTTGCAGGCGCTTTGGAAGGAACAGTCGCTCGCATCGGCAAACAAATCGGCAAAAAAGATGTCCTTAATACAGACCCCGCCGCCGACACCGACGCGAGAGTTATCGAAGTAAGAATTCGCCTCGATCCGGAATCGAGCAAAAAAGTTGCAGCCCTAACAAACTTGCAAGTAGAAGTTAAAATAGACATCTAAAATGGGTAATTGGTAATTGGTAATTGGTAATATCATGTCCGATCGAGTGACCGCGATTAAAAGGGCGGGTTTTTGAGATTGTCAATTATTGGCAGGTATTGTTGGTGAACCCGCCCCTACCGTATTAGGGGTAATCGACCGGACATAATATAATTGGTAATTGGTAATTGGTAATTGGTCAGAGGAGTTATTCCCTCTTCCTCCTTCCTTATTCCTTCTTCCTTCTATCCTTTACATCCGTTACATCCGTTACATCCGTTACATCCGTTACATAATCCGTTGCCGAACTTCCTTCATTATATGGCAAAAATACCGCTAGCTTGGGCACAATTAACCCGCGAAAAAATGCGCTTAGCCGTCGCACTAGCCGGCATTGGCTTCGCCGACTTGCTAATGTTTATGCAGTTCGGGTTTAGAGACGCGCTATTTGAAAGCTCCATCACCTTTCACTCACAGTTAAAAGGGGATATTTTTATCACCAGCACCCAGTCTACGGCTTTAATAGCCATGAAAAGTTTTCCCCAGCGTCGCTTGTATCAAGCTTTGAGTTTTGACGGCGTTACAGCAATTAGTCCCGTATATTTAGGCTTTGGATTGTGGAAAAACCCCGACCCCAACCAGCGAAATACTCGGCAATTGATGGTCATAGGTTTTGACCCCGCTAATCCCATCTTTGATCTGCCTGAAATCCAAAATAATTTGGACAAAATCAAAATTTCCGATGTGGTTTTATTTGACCAAGCTTCCCGGCCGGAGTTTGGGCCGGTAGCAGAATATTTCAAACAGGGAAAAGTTGTTGAAACTGAAGTTGACAATCGCCGCGTTAGGGTAGATGGTTTATTCACTATAGGGGCCTCTTTCGGTGCCGACGGAAATCTTGTCACCAGCGATTTGAACTTTATGCGGATTTTTTCGACGCGGAGAACAAGAGGTTTAATCGATATAGGTATTGTTCACTTGCAGCCGGGAACAGATGTTAAGGCTGTTGTTGAGAAAATGAGGGCAACTTTGCCGAATGATGTGAGAATTTCTTCTAAAGAAGAGTTTGTAAATATTGAGAAAAAGTATTGGGAAGAAAGTACGGCGATCGGATTTGTTTTCACTCTCGGCGCGGCAATGGGATTTATCGTGGGGATAGTGATTGTTTACCAAATTCTTTATACTGATGTTACCGATCATTTACCAGAATACGCTACGCTGAAGGCGATGGGATATAAGGACATTTACTTTTTGGGTGTGGTGTTTCAAGAGGCTTTGATTTTGGCAATTCTTGGTTATTTGCCGGGGTTTGGGGTTTCTGTGGTGCTGTACAATTTAGGGAGAAGTGCGACAAGTTTGCCACTGTACATGACTTTGATGAAAGCTGGGACTGTTTTTGCAATGACAGTTGTCATGTGTTGTGTATCCGGGGCGATCGCAGTTAGGAAATTGCAGGCGGCCGATCCGGCAGATATTTTTTAAGGAAGGAAGGCACGACACGGATTTTGACACGGATACACGGATTGAAGAAGGAGGAATTAGGAAAAAAAAACCACTAATAACTAATAACTAATAACTAATAACTGATAACCATGAATACTTTACCAGTTGTCTCAATTCAAAATCTCAATCATTCTTTCGGGGAAGGTCAACTTCGCAAACAGACATTATTTGATATCAACCTCGAAATTTATCCGGGCGAAATCGTGCTGATGACAGGGCCTTCGGGGTCTGGGAAAACAACATTGTTAACCTTAATTGGAGCTTTGCGATCGATCCAAGAAGGTAGTCTGAAAATTCTCGACCAAGAATTGCGGGGAACGGCGAAAAATAAATTAGTTAAAATCCGTCGCGACATCGGCTATATTTTCCAAGCTCATAATTTGCTCAAATGCTTGACAGCTAGGCAAAATGTGCAAATGTCCCTTGACCTGCACAACCATCTTTCTAACCAAGAAACTAATGATAAAATAGAAGGGATTCTGGAAGCTGTGGGGTTGGGAGACAGAATAGATTATTACCCAAGCAGTCTTTCTGGCGGACAAAAACAAAGAGTTGCGATCGCCCGCGCATTAGTCAGCCAGCCGAAATTAGTATTAGCAGACGAACCCACAGCAGCCCTAGACAGTAAATCAGGTCGAGATGTGGTAGAAATTATGCGAGGTTTGGCCAAAGAACAGCACTGCACTATTTTGCTTGTCACCCATGACAACCGCATTTTAGACATAGCCGATCGCATTATTCACATGGAAGACGGCTACCTCGCACAAGACAGAACCACAACGGCTGCCACAGGCGTTCTTTCGGGAAAATAATATTAATTCACCTCAACTTATTTCCGAGAACCGGGACGCTTTCCTCCTACCTTGGTAGGACTTTTTGTTGTACCTTTGGCTGGAGTTTTAGAACTACTTTTGCCGCTTTTTTGGCCTTTCGTTCCTGTCAACTGGCTCTCAAGGTCATTTGCAGGTCTACCAGCAGGCGTTCTCGTAGTCCTAAAGGTAACATTTACCCCTTCATTCGACTGTTCCAGCACCAACATCGGCGTCGGCTTGGCTTTTTGATCCCACTCAATATGAACGATGCGACCTTGAATTGTCGGCTGCCAACTGTCGTGGTCGTCTGAAGGACTCAGATAAGTTTCCAAACAGTCAATAATTTGATTAATTGTCGCTGATGTTGCCTGAGTCGGCAGTTTCATCAGCTTAATTTGAATCCGAAACAGCACTCGTTTTTCTATTTTTACTGCGGGATCGCCAGTTTCGTATTCGATATCAAACATCGAATCTACTTGCCTGCCGCTGCCGGCATTCCCGTTTTTATCTCCCACGGCAGCCTGAGTCGGACGCAGGGCAATACTAATTTTCTCTTTGACTTTTACCTTAATCTGGTTCACAATGGCAAAGTGAAATACTTCTTCCGCCATCCGCATTCTCAGGTAGTCTAAATTAAAGTCTCGCGAGTGGATAAGGTCGGGATTCTTTTCCATCTTTGATATGGTTTCCAGAGCCATTTTGTATTTTTTCTGGAGTTCTCGATTTCTAAACTCCTCAAATTTGAGCTTTTTATTCAAATCGTCGAGTTTTAGCTTGGTAAACACCGCTAAACCGATAAGCAATAACAACAGTAATCCCGCCCCTCCTATTAAGAGTTGGTCTGAGGACGGATCTCCGGGTTTAGCCTTTTTAGGTTTGGGAGAGGCTACTGCCAACCTTGGTTCTACAAGGATTATTTGGGTTGACATGGGCTTTTAAAGGGTAAAATTTGACGCTATATTTATACAGGACTCCAGAGTAGAGCTGGTAGTGCAACTGGATCAACCAACATTGACATCATTCCACCATCATCTTGGTACAACTGGATTTCTGCAACTGGAGCACGCACCCTCTAATTAATACTTTATCTTTAACTGCAAGCAGGTTTCCGAAATATCGGAAAATCCCGCGCTGGCACTGGCCAATAGAAATGGTGAATTGTCTGTAATATATTATACCAATACAGCTAAAAAAAATGTTTGTTCGGCGGTCTCCCTTTCTAGAAAAATAAAAATAAATACACATAAATTAATAGTAACTCTGGGAGCCAGCAGCGGAAAACCTCAAGGAGAACAGCCGATCGCCCGGACGATCGAGGGGCGGACGTTGGGAGAGTGATAATTCCTACTGTGCCCTCACTCCCGCCTTGCAAGCCCACCGGGCGGCTTGCTGTGAGAGTCGAACCCTCTTTGCGATCGAACAACGTCTCCTTAGCTAAGATTACAGCTAATAGCTGGCAAAAGTATAGTCATTTATAGACATGGGAGGCTTCAAGTCCCTCCCCCTTCACTTTTACTTTGAGCGGATTAACCCGCCTCGGCTGAACTACGCAGCTCTCTATCAAGAAAGCTAAACGCATTTGGGATTGCTTTTCTGAGAATGTTGTACGAAGCATTCACATCGGAATTAATTAACTGACCCGTCGATGTTTTGTACAAACCTCGCTTGATCCGTTTACCAGTGAACACAGGCTCTTTTTCTGTTTTTCCATAAACAGGAATTGGGTCTAAACCTAAAAAACTGGAGCGGGATGTGTAGGATTCTTCCTGTACAATTACTGTGATTCCTACCAGCCGAGCTTTGTATTCTAATATCTCAATTAATCGAGAGTGAGGAATACTGACAAAGTTTTGGTTGGTTTGTTTACCTAGATTGATATCGGTTTTCCACTGTGCATTTTTGCCGATTACCAGCGTTCCAATTTGGTTCACTACCAAATGGTCAACAATCACACGACTAGCCTGATGCAAATAGTTATCAACTTTCTGGTTGCGACAGCGAGTTAAGCGCTGAATCCGTGGTGAAGTTTTGCGATTCCCTTTCAATTGGGATTGTAATCGAGATTTGCGTTTGTTGTAGAACTGGTTAATCGATTTTAATGGACGCCCATTAATCAACAAAGGGATAAATCCCGGCTGATTTGAAGTTAACGCCACTAAATTATCCAGTCCTAAATCAATACTAGCTACAGAGTTGGCATTGCCAAGGGTAGACTCCGGTTCATCATAAATCACCTCAATTACATAGGAATCACATTTCGGAACCAGTCTCACTTGACAAATCTGGTTGGGATTGAGTTGGGTTTTAATTGAAAGTTCAGTGCCGGAAAGTTTAATGATTCCTTTCTTCAACTGTTTACTACTAATTGCTTGACTCGTGTAAACGAGAAGGTTTCGCCCTTTGACTTTATCTTTGTACTTTGGCAGCTTTGGGCGACCAGTGAATCTTGAAGAGTCAGCTTTGTAAGCTTTAACGGCTTCAAAAAACGATTTCCAGTTTTTGTCTAGCACCATCAAGATTTGCTGGCTTACTTTAGCAGGTAAAGCCTTGTATGCTTCGTGAGACTTCATCAATCGGTTCATTTCGTTGTAATTGACATAGCCCCACCCATAAATAAAACTCTGACGACTGACGTAATTGGCGGCATTGTAGAGGTTTTTGAACTTGAAAGCTAGTTCGTCAATTTGGGCGAAACGGTGTTCCGTCGATTTAATGATGTGCCTCTCTGTTAGCTGCATTTGAGACTTCCGTTCTTTGATCTGTGCGTATTTCTTGTTCAACAATCATAGCGATATGATACCATTATTGTTTATAATTGCTTATAAACTCAACGAAGATTTACAATACCACCAATATTCGATCGTGACCTACGAACCCCTGCACCACAAATATCGCCCTCAGACATTTGCCGAATTAGTCGGTCAAGAGGCGATCGCCCAAACCCTCACCAGCGCCATCCTACAAGAGCGCATAGCACCAGCATATCTATTCACCGGCCCCAGAGGCACCGGTAAAACCTCTAGTGCCAGAATTTTCGCCAAATCTCTCAACTGTATTTCTACGGTTGCCCCCACCCCGACCCCCTGTGGCAAATGCAACGTTTGCCAAGAAATTGCCCGAGGTTCCACACTAGATGTCATCGAAATTGACGCCGCCAGCAACACCGGAGTAGATAACATTCGGGATTTGATCGAACGAGCTCAATTTTCCCCCGTACAGTGCCGCTATAAAGTATATGTAATCGACGAAGTTCATATGCTCAGTACCCAGGCATTTAATGCCTTATTGAAAACCCTAGAAGAACCGCCCGATCGCGTTGTATTCGTTCTCGCAACAACCGACCCACAAAGAGTATTACCAACTATTATTTCTCGCTGCCAAAAGTTCGACTTTCGCCGCATACCCCTCGAAGCAATGATTGCTCACTTGCACAAAATTGCCCAATTAGAAAATATCAATATTGCCAGTGATGCAGTACAAATGGTTGCTCAAATCGCCCAAGGAGGTCTGCGAGATGCCGAAAGTTTGCTAGACCAACTGAGCTTATTTCCCGGTCAAGTAACAGTTGAAAAAGTTTGGGATTTAGTCGGCGCGGTTCCCGAAAATGATTTAATGGATTTGCTGCAAGCTATTGACAAAGATAACGCTACAGCACTAATAGACATGACTCGCCACCTCATGGATCGCGGTCGGGAACCGCTAATTGTGCTGCAAAGTCTCGCGAGCTTTTACCGAGATTTGCTAATAGCCAAAGCTGCACCAAAGCGGTCAGATTTAGTAGCTTTAACATCGGCAACTTGGGAAAAATTGGCTGATTTTGCCCGCAATTGGGATGCGGAGTTGATTTTGGCAGGTCAGAAACATTTGCAAACCCACGAAGTGCAAATTAAAAATACTACTCAGCCGCGTTTATGGCTGGAAGTAACGCTGTTGGGATTGTTGCCCTCAGCAATTAGAACTCAGCAGCAACCAACAGCCGAACCAGCGAAAAATGTTGCTCAACCACCACAAAATTACCCCCCCCAACCAAGGGCGGGCACGGGGGCACCGCCCCTACAATCGGGGGGAAGTCAGACATCTAATATTGAACAATCTTCAGTTCCCAATTCGCAAAATCATCCACCTCAGTCGCAGCCTATGGCTAATCGGATAGAAAGCACACCTCCTGCTGCAATTCCCGCACCTGTACCAACTGCTGAAACTAATCAAACAAATTATTCCCCGACTAATTGGGCCGATGAAATCGATTTAAATCGAGTGTGGGAACAGGTACTTGACCGCGTGCGGCCGCATGGCACTCAATCGCTGCTTCGCCAACATGGACAGCTAGTAATTTTTAGCAATGATACTGCTCATGTTAAGATTAGTTCGCAGCCGTTGCTCAATATGGTTAAAGACAAAGTAGCTAATATTGAAGAAGCTTTTTTGCAAATTTTTAACCGTCGAGTAACAGTAAAGGTGGGCTTGACAAATCCCGCTGAAACTAAAAGTTCCCGCGCCAAGGATTTGCCTACTTCTAACGGACTTGGTGGCGAAAATCCCAGGAATTCTCATCCTGCAGATGATGCCGGCCAACAGGTGCAGAACTCGGCGGGTTCTGAGATTACAGAGGATTTTTTGGGGAAGGGTAGAGAAGAACAAAAACACCCGCCAGCGCCTGAAAATACCGCCGTTAATGTGCCGGCAATTTCCGAATCGCGATCGCCCACAAACGGTTCTACAGACTCTCAAAATGACTTTAACGCTCAGGCTATAGCGGTGCGTGATGATGCGCGAAATGTCGCGAATTCGACTAGGAAGTTGGCTGATATGTTTGACGGGGAAGTAGTCGATTTGTCGGATGACTTGGAGATTTGGGAGTCGGAAACTTTTAGATTGGAATCTGAACCCGATTTTTCCGAGTTATCTTCTGAGTTAAATGAGGATGATTTTATAGATTGGTAAATGAGAATTGGGAATTGGGAATTGGGAACTGGGAATTGGGAATTGGCTTGACATATAATATTAAGTCCAGTTGATATTACATCTTGCACTATTATTAGGAACGGGCTCTCCGGCCTGTTCCACAATGCTCCGCACTCAAAATCCCGTTTATGCCATAACCGCCTTGGCGGTTGCTATTATACAACCGTTTTCAGGGTTTCCGGCGAGTATGTCGCTCTCCGCTATTTTGAGTTTGGTAGGTATTATCCTGTGGATATCTGTTGGTGTCTGGGATTTTCTGGCTTTGGAACTTACAGAAACCTTGTTTTGGGCTAGGCTGGCAGCACCAGTTATCTTTATTGCTATACTAATACTTGTCCTCCTGTTGAGGTAGAGAAAAAATGAGAAAACTTTTGAGCGAATACGATTTTCCTTTTTTATTAGGTATCGATTTTGAATCAGAATGGAAGAGAGTTTTGACCGTAGTTGAAAAACATCCTTGGTTAACTGTTGATGGGTATTTTCAGACTGAACAACAATACAGCCGTTACAAAATTAGAATGGGGACAGATGCGAGTGAATTTAAGCTGTGGCAAATCGAAGATTGGAATAATAAATATTATCTTGACCAAATTTATCGCTCTCGATATTGGCTGAGTCAAATAGAGTCCATCAAATCATTTAATTATCGACATACAAGTTATGGGTTAAAACACGCTTGTGAAAATTGGTGGGCTAGAAAAAAAAGTAAATTTGGTATTAAAGACACTGGGTCTTATGTTGCTAACGGTTGCTTGATTGTAGCCGCTTTAATTTTAGAATGGAAATTCACTGATACTTACCAAGGACATCAATCCCTCAATGTGTATTTCCCGATTAGTGAAAAAAGTCTAAAACGATTGAAACCCGACGATCTAGATGAAACCGAAAATGACTAAAAATCAACTTCTCTCGCTCCCTAGCTTTGGCCGACTTTTCCTCCTTTCCACAAATAGATTTCATACTGGATTCTTTAGTCTCTCGTTGCGCTGACTTCGTTCAATAATGCTTTAGAGCGGGCTATAAGAACCCACCCCACAAGAAAATTTAATTTTTGTGGAACAGGCATCCTGCCTGTTCCACGAGAATAGTAAAATATCTGAACTTAAGCTGACTCTGGCTTGGGTAGGGAAGAGGGAAGTACCAACAACTCGGCGGTCGATCGCTTCTCGACCATTTCCTTAGTAATCGTACACCGGGCAACATCCTTGCGCGACGGCAACTCGTACATCACATCCAACATCAATTCTTCGACAATTCCCCGCAGCGCCCGTGCTCCAGTTTTGCGGCGGTATGCTTCCTGGGCGATCGCCCGAATCGCCTCCGGCTTAAAGTCCAACTGCACATTATCCATCTTCAGCAGCTTTTGATACTGCTTAACCAAAGCATTGCGCGGTTCCGTCAAAATCGCCATCAGCGTTTCCTCATCCAGCGGTTCCAACACCGCCGCCACCGGTACCCGCCCGATAAACTCAGGAATCATCCCAAACTTCACCAAATCATCCGGTTCCAGTTGCTTGAGTACATCAGCAGCCCGCTTTTCCTTCGGCTGAGCTTCTCCGGGCTGAATAAAACCCATTGACTTTTTACCCGTTCTCTGCTCTATCACTTTCTCTAGACCGACAAAAGCACCGCCGCAGATAAACATGATATTGCTAGTGTCAATTTGGATGCAGTCTTGGTAGGGATGCTTGCGCCCACCTTGGGGAGGTACATTCGCGATCGTCCCCTCCAGCATTTTCAGCAGCGCCTGCTGCACGCCTTCCCCAGACACATCCCGCGTAATCGAAGGATTTTCGCTCTTGCGGGCTATTTTGTCAATTTCATCAATATAAATAATTCCGCGCTGCGCCTCTTCCACGTCCATATCTGCCACTTGCAGCAGCCGCAGCAAAATATTTTCCACATCTTCCCCGACATAGCCCGCTTCCGTCAGCGTCGTCGCGTCAGCCACCGCAAACGGTACGTCTAGCATATCCGCCAATGTCTGAGCCAGCAGAGTTTTGCCGCAGCCCGTCGGCCCGATTAACAAAATATTCGATTTTTGCAGTTCTACTTCTTCCGGCGGGTGCTTGCCACTATTTTTGGCATGGATAAAGCTCAGGCGCTTGTAGTGGTTGTAAACTGCC
The DNA here is from genome assembly GCF_036700475.1 of Microcoleus sp. T2B6. NCBI lineage: Bacteria > Bacillati > Cyanobacteriota > Cyanophyceae > Oscillatoriales > Microcoleaceae > Microcoleus > Microcoleus sp. T2B6. The sequence continues at coordinate 21,084 of NZ_JAUBOZ010000076.1, forward strand.
ACCGAGAGCACCTTTTTCGCCTCATCTTGCCCGATCGCGTTTTCGTCGAGATAATTTTTAATTTCCCTCGGCTTCGGAATTTGGCTCAGCGACATACTTTTGCCCGAAGTAGCGCGGCGCTTTTGCGTCGTTTCCTGCTTCGGAGGCACCGCCGCTGCGGGTACTGCACTCGAATCAAACAACTCCTCATCTAAAATTTCATTGCACAAGTCAACGCATTCGTCGCAGATATACACCCCTGGGCCTGCGATCAACTTGCGTACTTGCTCTTGAGACTTGCCACAAAACGAACATTTTAGATGGGAGTCGTACTTAGACATAACAGCCTCTTAATTCAGTGCAGTGACATTCTCTCCCGCCGTCGGAAGGTTTTCCTTTTCGATAACTCGATCGACCAAACCGTAATTTTTGGCTTCCTCGGCTGACATAAAAAAGTCGCGCTCTGTATCCGCCTCTAATTTGTCGATCGGTTGACCTGTGTGGTGCGCTAGCAGTTGATTCAGCTTACGCTTATGATAAAGGATTTCTTTGGCTTGAATCTCAATATCAACTGCTTGACCTTGAGCGCCTCCAAGCGGCTGGTGAATCATAATCCGGGAACTCGGAAGAGACATCCGCTTACCGTGGGCTCCTGCTGTCAGTAGAAATGCGCCCATACTCGCTGCCAAACCGTAACAAATCGTCACCACATCCGGGCGGATTTGCTGCATTGTGTCATAAATTGCCATGCCGGCCGTCACCGAGCCGCCGGGGGAATTAATGTACATTTGGACATCTTTTTCTGGGTCTTCGGCATCTAGATACAATAGCTGAGCCACTATCGAGTCAGCAACTTCGTCGGTTACGGGAGTCCCTAAAAACACAATTCGCTCCCGCAGCAAGCGCGAGTAAATGTCAAAAGCCCGCTCGCCCATCCCCGACTGTTCTAGTACCATCGGCACTACATTGCTGGGGCTGGAACTGACATCAAAATCGTTATAGCTTGTAATTAGGTAATTGGAAGATTGAGATACAACCATAAGACACCAGTCAAGGATTCTAGACAATTTGCTGCTGCTGATGAAAGCTTTAAATTAAGCCGCCAGCTTTTAACTATTATGCCTCTTCTGAACAGATATCGGGGGAATGGGGAATGGGGAATGGGGCATTGGGCATTGGGCATTGGGTATAGTCGAGCAAAAATCTTGTGACTATTTAACCCAAATTCAACAGTAGCTCGACATTAAACGTAAAATTCGATCGCACTTCAGATACCCCCGATCGATCCCCGCCGTAGGGACACTCCAATACCCCCTTAGTGTCCACTTAAGCTTTCAGCCCGCCAAGTCCACCAGTGGATCCGCTAGTCCGCCAGGGAATGAATTCCACGGGGCTTATAGCTAAAGTCCTCCCTATGAGGACTAATGAATTATTCAGTCCTCATAGCGAGGACTTTAGCTTTGAGGCAGGGGTTTAAACCCCTGCCGGACTGCGGGTTTAACGTGTTTGTTGACACGAAGAAGGGCTGGCGTGCGGTGTCCCTACTACTTTGATTCTGCGCCCTAATCTTCGCCTACAACTTCAACTTCGACGCTTGTGGCTGCTTCTGAAGTTTCTGCATCATCTGCATCATCTGCATCTGCATCAGATTCTTCTGCGGCAGGAGTCAGTGAGCCTTCTGGTACGAGTTCGATTGTTCCTTTTTCTTCCAACCATTTCAGGGTTTTTTGTTTGAGCAAGTCTTCTGCTACAAATTCCTGCAACCTTTGGGGGTCAAAATCTCCTTTGGGAAACTGCTTTCTGATTTTTGCTACTTCTGCTGCTACTTCTGCTGGTTCAACAGATAAGGATTCCAGCTTGGCTACTTCTGCCAGAGCTAGAGTCTGCTTGAGCCGATCGATTGCTTCCGGGCGCGAGCGTTCCCGCATCGGGCCCATATTTTCTTCGGTAAACAGTTGGTTGATATCTATGCCGTAATTTTTCAATTGGACGGCTTGTTGATTCAACAAATAATCGATTTCGCGATCGAGCATTGTTTCGGGAATTTCCACTTCTATTAGCTGCGCGAGGGCTGCTGATATAGCTTTTTCCTTATTAGCTGATGTCTTGTTTTCTTGGTCTGCTTTAAACCGAGTTTCGAGCGATTCGCGCAGTTCTGCTAAAGTTTCAAACTCGCTGACTTCTTGGGCGAAGTCGTCGTCCAACTCCGGCAATTCTTTTTCCTTAAGTTCTTTGAGAGTAATCGTAAAGACGGCAGGTTTCCCCGCTAATTCTTCACTGCTATACTCATCTGGGAACTGCACAGAAACTTCTCTAGTTTCTCCTGGATTCATCCCGATCATGCCTTGGATAAAGCCCGGTACAAACTGATTTTCCGATAATTCTACTTGAAAGTCTTCTGCTTGAGCGCCAGGAATTTCTGCGGGAGTTTCGCCTTCGGGTGCTTCCGCAAATCTACCGGAGAAATCAACCAAAGCCGTGTCTCCCAACTGAGCCGGCCGGCCTTCTACAGGGATTAAAGTAGCTTTGTCCGATCGATATTTGGCCAGTACCTCATCTACCTGAGCCTCATCATACTTAGCTTCTTCTGCTTGAAGCTGCAAACCTGTGTACTGACCCATTTTCACTTCGGGTTGTACATCAACCTTCGCCGAAAAAATCAGAGGCTGTTCTGGATCGAACTTCTCTAGTAATTCTTCAAACTCGGTGCGAAGTTCAAAACTGCCAATTGCGGCAATTTTTTCTTGTTCGAGGGCTTTTTGCAGGGAATCATTAATCAAATTTTCCAAAGCCGTCGCCTTCAAACGAGTCTGGCCTAGGCGCTGTAGCAAAACTTGACGGGGAACTTTGCCTTTGCGGAACCCAGGAATATTAACCTCGCGAGCAAATTGTTTAATTACTTGCTCGTAAGCTTGTTTTGACTTTTCTGACGGTACTTCGATTTCCAGACCAATTTGGCTAGCTGGAAGTTTTTCCTGGGTTACTTTCATCGGCTTTTTTGATATTTAACAATAGTGTATTGACACTCCCTGACCTAAAGGACAGGGATTCTTAATTCAGCGACTGACCTTAAAATGTTGCGTCCTTTCGGCAATCCTCAAACTTTTTAACCGTAGAAATCCTACCAATTAACGAGCCTGATTCGCAGTCATCCCTTCTTGGTCTATCTCCAAAAGCGTACTAGGATATTTACCTAGAGTTCGGGTATGCCCTACCCTACTTAACAAGACTAAATAGTTTGTTTCTCTGGTTAAAGGAACTGTGTTAAGCCCCTAGCTGTTTAGAGAGTTTTCGCCGCTCTTTGTCCCCCGGTTTACGCGCCAAAGTGTGTCGTTAACTGTTTTTATGCACTAGGGCGCAGGAGTTTAACCTTGACTACTCTAGAATACTAGAAATTTCCTGACTTTTAGGAAGGGATTTAATAAATTAAAGCCGTCCTAGAAGGACAGGGTTTTAGACCCAATTTCCTTGATAAAATACATACAAATCTGACTTTGCCTGCATTTTAATTTTGTACGCTTTGACTCGTAACGGCACAACTACAACACCTTTACCGGATGAGACTGTAAGTCATTGCCGGCTACTTTTTTGGCTCTTGCCAAATAGTTTTGGTTTGAGGATACTAGCTTTTGCTGCTAGGAATGTGGAGGTTAAGTCCACTAATTGCCGATGCACCATAGCACATATCGCCCTGTGATGTCAATCTTGCCGGTCTCTGCAGCCAGTCAAAGTCAATGGATGCGCCTGCGAAAATGCAGATATATCGCAAAACTTAACCGGATGCGGATTGGGCGTGGGCGAGCGGCAAAAGATGCTAAACTGGCATTGGGTACGATCGCACGGATCGATCGGGAAGTTCGATCGGCCTTTTCGCTTAACTGCACCATTGCTATCCTCTCATGCTCCTGATGTCGCATAACATTAATTAAGTTTGATATTGAGAATTGCAGTTATTTAAATTTTTGATTTCGATCGTTTAGACTTTAATTTGTGGAGGAAACTAATTTGTCTCAATCCTATCGAGTTGCCATTTTAGGGGCTACCGGCGCAGTCGGAGCCGAGTTGCTAGAACTCTTGCACAGCAGGAGTTTTCCGATTTCTAACTTGAAGCTGCTGGCTTCGGAACGTTCAGCAGGCACAACTTTGCCTTTTGGCGGCGAGATGCTGTCGGTCGAAGCAGTTTCGGCGCGATCGTTTGATAATGTAGATCTGGTGCTCGCCTCTGCCGGCGGCTCTACTTCTAAATTATGGGCTCCGCAAGCGGTGGCAGCCGGAGCAGTGGTAATTGACAATTCTAGCGCTTTCCGCATGGATGCGAACGTACCGCTAGTGGTTCCAGAAGTCAATCCCCAAGCGGCGGCAGCTCACCGAGGTATAATTGCTAATCCCAACTGCACGACTATTTTGATGGCAGTTGCCGTTTGGCCGCTTCACAAAGTTAGGCCGATACAGCGCATCGTTGTAGCAACTTACCAGTCTGCCAGCGGCGCGGGGGCGAGGGCAATGGAGGAAATGAAAGCTCAAGCAAGAGCAATTTTGCAGGGGGAAACGCCCCAAACAGATATATTTCCCTACCCCTTAGCATTTAATTTGTTTCCGCACAACACCCCGATTAATGATTTGGGGTATTGTGAAGAAGAGATGAAAATGGTAAACGAAACTCGGAAGATATTTGGTACGGACGAGATTAAAATTACGGCAACTTGTGTGCGGGTTCCCGTACTGCGGGCTCATTCGGAAGCGATTAATCTAGAGTTTGCAGAGCCTTTTAGCGCGATCGAGGCCAGGGAAATCTTAAAGCAGGCAAGCGGGGTTAAGCTGGTAGAAGACTGGCAAGCTAATTATTTCCCGATGCCGGTCGAGGCCAGCGGTAAGGATGACGTGTTAGTCGGCAGGATTCGCCAAGATATTTCTCACCCCTGCGGGTTGGAAATGTGGCTGTCGGGCGATCAAATTCGCAAAGGGGCGGCTTTAAATGCGGTGCAGATAGCTGAGTTGCTGGCCCAAAAAGATTTGTTGCGAACCCAAGTGGCGGCGGCTTCTACTTAGGGGGAACCCTGGCAATGGGGAAATTGAAATTGGGGATTTTAGATCAACCTTTCATCTGAAATCAAAAATTTAAAATCAAACATCAACAGTCTAAAATCGGAGAAAGTGTGGTAAAGTTTGGACGGGTTCTGACTGCAATGATTACGCCGTTTAAGGAAGACGGCAGCGTTAACTATGCGGTAGCAGAAAAATTGGCAGTTCATTTAGCCGATCGCGGTACAGATAGCTTGGTAGTGTGCGGCACTACTGGCGAGTCTCCCACTATGACCTGGGATGAAGAGTACGAATTATTTCAGGTGGTACAAAAGGCGGTGGCCGGTAAGGCGTTGGTAATCGCAGGAGCCGGATCGAATTCTACTTCAGAAGCAGTAGCAGCTACCCAAAAAGCAGCTAAACTAGGGTTAGATGGTTGTTTGCAGGTGGTTCCTTATTACAACAAGCCGCCGCAAGAAGGTTTATATAATCATTTTCGGGCGATCGCGCAATCTGCTCCAGAATTGCCTATAATGTTATATAACATCCCCGGTCGCACTGGTCAGAATATGTTGCCGGAGACGGTGGCTAGATTGGCAGAAATCCCCAACATTGTGGCCGTAAAAGAAGCCAGTGGCAACTTGGATCAAGCAAGTCAAATTCGGTGCTTGACATCCCCTGAATTTGCCATCTATTCTGGAGATGATTCCCTAACTTTGCCAATGTTGGCGGTAGGAGGATCTGGTGTAGTTAGCGTAGCCAGCCATCTGGTAGGAGAGCAACTGCAACAGATGATCAAAGCTTTCGAGGCCGGTCAAGTTCAAGTCGCTACCCAGATTCACTTGCAACTTTTTGACCTGTTTAAAGCTCTTTTTCTCACCACAAATCCCATTCCCGTCAAGACAGCTCTCAAACTTCAAGGCTGGGATGTAGGCTCCACCCGTCCGCCCCTGTGCGATCCGCCCGTTGAGGTAACTCAAAAGTTAAAGGACGTACTGAGTCAGCTAGCAGCAGTATCAGCTAGCTAGACGAGCGAGAACGAGTTTTCAGACAACTGAATATTGGTTGTGATAAGTCATTAGTTGTTAGTCATTAGTCATTAGTAATTAACTGTTAGTAATTAGCTAACAGTCAAAAAATAAAGACTGAGGATTAAAGACTGAAGGCAAAAGACAACTGACTGTAGGGGATAGTAAAACCCCGTAGGGGAGTTTTCCACAAATATCTTGGAAAAAATCGCCCCCATCAACGAACAACAGATAAAAACCTCCCAAAAAGCTTGTCTTGAACAGGCAGGATGCCTGTTCCACAGGGATTATTGGAGAGGTCTAGACAGTAGGCGACAGACGACAGACAACAGTCAACAGTCAACAGTCAACAGTCAACAGTTAACAGACCAATAACAAAAATAACTAACAAAGGATACGCATGATCAAAAATACAACTGCATCTGCTCTAAAAGTTATTCCCCTCGGCGGGCTGCACGAAATCGGTAAAAACACTTGTGTGTTCGAGTACGGCGACGAAATCATTCTTTTAGATGCCGGTTTAGCGTTCCCGACAGATGGAATGCACGGGGTAAATATTGTCCTTCCAGACATGACTTACCTGCGGGAAAACAGCCACAAAATTAAAGGTATGATCGTGACTCACGGTCACGAAGACCACATAGGTGGTATCCCTTATCACCTCAAACAATTTGAAATTCCGGTCATCTACGGCCCCCGTTTGGCGATGGCTTTGCTAGCCGGAAAACTCGAAGAAGCCGGAGTGTCTCACCGCACTGAATTGAGAACGGTTCGACCCAGGGATACTGTAAGAATTGGCAAGAATTTCTTAGTCGAATACATCCGCAACACTCACTCGATGGCCGACAGTTTTACTGTGGCAATTCACACTCCCGTGGGAATTGTGATCCACACCGGAGACTTTAAAATTGACCACACTCCTGTAGACGGCGAGCATTTTGATTTGCAAAAGCTGGCGGAGTACGGCGAGAAAGGCGTGCTGTGCTTGATCAGCGATTCTACTAACTCGGAAGTTCCCGGTTTTACCGCTTCGGAAAGTTCTGTGGCGCCGAATTTAGACAGAATTATCGCTCAAGCACCGGGAAGAGTGCTGCTGACGACTTTTGCTTCGTCGGTACACCGATTGCAAATTGTTTTGGACTTGGCTAAGAAAAACAATCGGTATGTCGGAGTGGTTGGCCGGTCGATGCTTAACGTCATCGCCCACTGCCGCAATCTCGGCTACATCAAATGCGAAGATAGTATTTTCAAACCGCTGAAAGAAATCCGCAATTTGGCTGAAGACAAGGTGCTGATTTTAACTACAGGTTCCCAAGGCGAACCAATGGCGGCGATGACTCGCATTGCTAACGGCGAACATCACGAACTCAAAATCAGAAAGGGCGATACTGTCATTTTCTCAGCTAATCCGATTCCGGGAAATACGATCGCAGTGGTAAACACGATCGATAAACTGATGATGCTGGGAGCACACGTGGTTTACGGCCGCGATAAAGGCATTCACGTTTCGGGTCACGGTTGTCAAGAAGACCAAAAGTTAATGATTAACATGACTCGTCCCAAGTTCTTCTTGCCAGTGCACGGGGAACACCGGATGCTGATCCAGCACTCCAAGACGGCTCAAAGCATGGGCATTCCCGCTAGCAATATGGTGGTTATTGATAACGGCGATGTCGTAGAATTGACCGAAAATTCGATGCGAGTCGCTGGTCAAGTGCCTTCAGGAATTGAATTGGTAGATGCTTCTCGATCGGGCGTGGTCAAAGCTAGCGTCCTCAAGGAACGTCAGCAGTTAGCCGGAGATGGCGTTGTAACGGTAGCGGCGGCTTTGAATTGGGAAGGCAAATTAGTTGCCAAACCAGAAGTTCACTTGAAAGGTGTAGTGACATCAGCCGATCGCGCGGAGGTGATCGGATTAATCACTCAAACCATTGAAACAGTTTTGAGCGATCGCTGGTCAGAATTTGTAAAACCCGCGACTGCTGACTCGCAAGTTGACATTGACTGGGTAGGAGTTCAAACGCAAATAGAAAAGGCAATTGGGCGAGTGATGCGCCGGGAACTGCAAAGCAATCCGCTGCTGGTATTCCTGATGCAAATTCCAGAAGAAGCAGTGCGATCGGAAAAAGCAGCAGTATCTCCAGGTGCCCTGGAAGCACCTAAGCTATTATCCTCGCAATCATCGCCATCATCGCAATCATCGCCATCATCCCCATCCTTGCCATCTCCTGCCAATCAGGTGACGGGTCGGCGCCGTCCCCGGACTGCTGCAAGGGCAGCTTCCTAGTGCGATAATTTTCTGACGCACTGCGGACAAAGAAATAAGTTTTAGGTTTGTAGTTGCGCTTGGGTACCCAAGCGCAGCTACCAACCTACATTTGATTTCCTAAAACGCAAATGAACGCAGATAGATTTAAATAACTATCTGCGTTCATTTGCGTTCGTCTGCCTCAATCTGCGGTTAAAAATTAATCAGCCACCAGCAACAGCAGGAACAATGCTGACTTCATCGCCATCTTGGAGGGCTGTTTTTGAGCCATCCAAAAAGCGGATGTCTTCGCTGTTGACGTAGAAGTTGAGAAATCTGCGGGGTTCTCCCTTTTCGTCGCACAGGCTTTTTTTGATGCCAGGACAATTGGTTTCCAGGGATTCAATTAGTTCGGAAATGTTATCGCCGGCGCATTCGATCGTGGCTTGATTGTTGGTAAATTTTTGCAGGGGAGTGGGAATTAAAACTTTGACGGTCATTTTTTTAGTCCTTAGTCAGTAGTCAGTAGTCAGTAGTCAGTAGTCAGTAGTCCTTAGTCAGTAGTCCTTAGTCAGTAGTCAGCAGCTTAATAACTCATAACTAATGACTAATGACTGATGACTATTAATCAGTAGTCCTTAGTCAGTAGTCAGCAGCTTAATAACTAATAACTAATGACTAATGACTGATGACTATTAATCAGTAGTCCTCAGTCAGTAGTCAACAGCTTAATAACTAATAACTAATGACTAATGACTGATGACTAATGACTATTAAACCGAAACTTGTTGCCATTCTAAGCGTTCGAGCGTGCGGGCGCGTTCTAGGGCGCGCTCGAACGCTTCTAGTTTCGGTTCGAGGGTGATGGGTTCGCCGATGTAGCCTTGAACTGCTTCTTGCGTTTTCAAACCGTTGCCGGTGATGTAAGCGACGGTGGTTTCATCGGGATTGATTTTACCTGCTTCTACGAGTTTCTTCAAGACTGCGATGGTCGTGCCGCCTGCAGTTTCTGTGAATATGCCTTCAGTTTCTGCTAGCAGTTTCATGCCTTCGATGATTTCGGTGTCGCTGACGGATTCAATGTTGCCGTTGGTTTTGCGGGCGATTTCCAAGGCGTACATACCGTCGGCTGGATTGCCGATCGCGATCGACTTAGCAATTGTATTCGGTTTCACCGGTTTGACGAAATCACGGCCTTCGCGGAAGGCTTGGGCGATGGGGGAACAGCCGTCAGCTTGGGCACCGCTGAATCGGACTTTCTTTTCATCAACTAAACCGACTTCGATGAATTCTTGAAAACCTTTGTAAATTTTTGTGAACAAAGAGCCGGAGGCGAGGGGAGCGACGATGTGATCGGGCAATTGCCAGCCTAGTTGTTCGGCAACTTCGTAACCGAGGGTTTTTGAGCCTTCGGAATAGTAGGGACGCAAGTTGATATTGACAAATCCCCAGCCATGTGTATTGGCGACTTCGCAACAGAGGCGGTTAACTTGGTCGTAGTTGCCGTGAACTGCCATGACAGTTGGATTGTAAATCAGAGTGCCGAGGACTTTGCCTGCTTCTAAGTCGGAGGGGATGAAGACTACGCAGTCGAGTCCGGCGTGGGCGGCGATCGCAGCCGTAGAGTTAGCTAAATTGCCGGTGCTGGCACAGGATACCGTTGTGAAACCCAATTCTCTCGCTCTGCTGAGGGCGACTGACACCACTCTGTCTTTAAAGCTGAGAGTGGGCATATTGACGGCATCGTTTTTAATATAAAGATTTTTTAGACCGAGGCGGCGCGCCAAGCGGTGGGATTTTAATAGAGGAGTCATCCCAGTGCCGACATCGATGACGTTATCTGTAGCGACTGGTAAAAATGCGCGGTAGCGCCAGATCGAGTTGGGGCCGGCTGCGATGGTTTGGCGAGTCACGCTGCGGCGGATGGCGTCGTAGTCGTACTTGACTTCAAGCGGGCCAAAACAGCAATCGCAGACGTGCTTGGCTTGGAGTTCGTACTCTTCGCCGCATTCTTTACATTTGAGGGCTGTGAAGGTTGCTGCTGTGGATTGGGTTCTGGTCGCCTGGGTCATAGCTCAACTCTCTAGTTTTGCGATGTTTTCTTAGTCTTGTGCAAGATTAGCACGGTCAATTTAGCCCGTCAACCATACCCGATTTTTTTAGTCGGGATTGATTTTTCAGTTAAAAGGTGGTGTATTTAACTTTGATATTTGGGCGGGCGGGACGCCCACACCACAAGGATTTGAGTTGTTTTCACGATCGGGCTCTTAATCCAGATTGTCAGGCCCGCACGCCAGCCCGATCGAGCTCAAGGATGATTTGCCGACGAAATTGTTACAAAACTTAATAAATCTTTTTTGGGCTAAGAATTGGGCAGTCGTGCGATCGAACACAACTACAAAACCTCGAATTTTTGATTAACTGAGATATTGCACCCTTCTCGCTTAACAGGCAAGATGCCTGTTCCACAACAAAATTCATTCTTTGTGGAACAGGCATCTTGCCTGTTCCTAAAAAGCTTATTGACAATGGTGCAACATTTCAGATGAACCAACTTAGCCTACCCGCCGCTGACGGGAGGGATGAGGACAACTTCGTCACCGTCTTGGAGGATGGTGTCGGGGGAGACGAATTCCAGGTTGAGGCCAAAGCGGGTGCGATCGCGCCATTGTTCTAATTGAGGATATTGGGCGATCGAGCTTTCGAGCACTTGAGACACTGGGGTTTCGGGAGGAAGTTCTAAGGTAAGTTCCGAAACGCCGTAGGCTTCACCGAAGGCGGCAAACAGTTTAACGGTAATGGTAATCGAAGAGTTAGACACGGCTGTTGAGTGCGATCGACGGTTGGGCAATTATCAACTACACCATACAATTAATTAGGAATTAGGCGCGCCGAGGCTTAGAATTGAAAGCGGCAACCTCTAGTTAAGTTTTACCCCATCGGGTAAAGATGATAGTTGATTGCAGCAAAAAGTCTTAACCGGATTGTATGCCGATCGCTCTCACCAACCAGGCGTTAGAAGCAGTTAGCATCCACTTAGATGCAGCTAGCTAACGTCTAGTTGGCTGCGGTTGAGGCTAATGCGAGAATAATTTTTGAGGATGGGGTATAGATACTTTACCGTAATTGTGGGAGAGTACAAAAAGATCCCACTAAATTTAGCAGGCAACAACGCAGACAAGGGCCTGTAAACCCGCTTCTCCTGACGAAAAATCAGGTTATCAAGTGCGGCTTGGAATAGTCAAACCTTTGCCCTGCTTAGCAAGCTACCCGTTCTATCTAAGAAGAATACTGAAGTTAACGCGATAGAGATATATGGCAAATAACGAGTTTAAAGTGCTTCAAATTATTGAAGCTAAAGGCTGGTATGCCTTTGGGAGTACGAAGCAAAACCAGCACGTTGAGAGATGGGTAAGACCTGTTGTGTGTTGGGTTTTAATAGAAGATAAAAAAAAGCGACGGGTTGTGACAGCTACCGCTAGCTATCAGATCCAGATTGACGACAAAGAAGTCGAGTTTTTTGCCCACGAAAGCGAAATTCAGGATCTGGATAGTCTCCCGAAGTCTGTCTCGGTATCGGAATTTCTGAAAACAGAAGATTGAGAGAAGGGCAAAAGGAGCTGATTTAACAAGTTATTAATTATTCCTTAGTGATTCCTTAAACTTGCTGTCGGATTCTATTTCAATGAGAGGCAGAACTCTAGATTGGGGACAGGGGCAGATGGGAACAGGGGGAGAATTTATATTTTTGCCTTCCCTTCAGCATCTTGTACCCAATGCCGGAAGTAGCCCAAAAAATAAAGAGGCCGGAAGATTGCAGGCAATGCCAACGCGCTTCCGACCTTGCTGAATAACAGGGTATGCATATGTTTTTACAGTATGGCAGGGAGGCTTTTGAGATATCAAGAGGACTATTGCAATCACCCACTTTTGCTTTCAGGCTGTGTTTGCGAGGTTCATACTATTTTAGACTGAGAATTTGAAAATTGAGAGGGGGGAGGCTTACAGGTCAAGGATTCTAGCTATTTATCTGTAGCGGGGGCTACAAAAAATGGTGGCATTGGCGGACGATCGCACATTCTCGCTAAATTGTTTGCACTCAAAGCTGAAAGTTCGATCGCCACCTGCAACTGCTGCGACTTCAAACCCCACTAACAACAGGTTCAGGCTTCTGCTGCGACATCCGCCGCCCCAGCAGGGCCATCCGCACGCCGCCGGCCGGCCCTAAAGTCACCCCTCGGCGTTTGGCCTGTACGGGCTTTTTCTCGGCCAATACTAGGTCGAAATCCCGCAAAATGGTTGCCAACACGAGTTTAATCTCCAACTGCGCCAGCGCCAAGCCGATACAGCGGCGGCTGCCGCCTCCAAAGGGCAAATACTCGTAAGGCGAGAATTGTCTCTCCAAAAACCGTTCCGGTTTAAATTGCAGCGGTTCTGGATACAAATCCTCCCGTCTGTGAGTCAAATAAATCGAGCCGACGACAACTGTGCCCGGTTCGAGTTGATGTCCCATCAGTTCCACGGGCGTGAGAACTTCTCGCGGAAACGTCAGCATTGCCACGGGGTAAATTCGCAGCGTCTCCTGACAAACTGCACTCAGGTAAGGTAAGCGGAAAATCTCCATCGGGTCGGGATTTTCCCCCAAACTGTCCAATTCTTGCAGCAACTTCTGGCGCACCGAGGGCAAGTGGTGAATCCAGTAAAACGCCCAAGCTAGGGCCGTTGCTGTGGTTTCGTGGCCTGCCAGCAGCAGCGTCATCAACTCGTCGCGCAATTCTTCCTTCGTCATTGGTTGCCCGTTTTCGTCGCGCGCGGCCATCATTAAGCTGAGAATGTCGGTGCGGCTGGCGTCTGGTTGCTGTGTGCGTTCTTCAATTTCCGCGTCGATGAGTGCGTCAACTTTCCGCTGCCGCTGTTTCATGCGTCCCCAAGGACTCCAAGATCCCCAATCTTGCTGCATCCTGCCGAAAAACAGTATGCTCGATCGCAGGGGAGAGTTGGTCATATCGACGACTGAGGCAAGTAGTGGTCTGAGTGCTTGTAACCGCGGCCCGTCATCCATGCCGAAGACAGCTTGCAAGATTACCCGCATGGTGACTTCCTGCATGGCGCTGCGGGCCACAAAAGGTCGATCGGCCGACCATTTGCTGGCAACATCTTGAGCTATATCGCAAATTAGTTGACCGTAATTCCGCATCCGTTCCCCGTGAAAGGGTGGCATCAATAATTGGCGCTGGCGTTTGTGCCTTTCTCCTGAGAGGAGAAACATGGATTGTTCTCCCAGCAGGGGTTTGAGGAGGCTGTTCAGGCGGCCTGGAGCGTGAAACGCGTTGCTGTTGAGCATCTCCTGGATAGCTTGCGGGTGGCTGATCATCACCAATGGTTTCCCGTTGTTCACTTGAGCCGTGAAAATGTCGCCGTATTGTTTGGCACATTTATCCATGTATGTCAGCGGATCGCCGATCCATTGAATTAGCTGCACAAGGGGTGGAGCTGTGGGGCCGTTAGGTAGTGTCATAGGAATTACCGGGGTTTGGGTCACAGGACTTAGCAGTATCAACAAATCTCAAAGGGTTTGAAGGTTTATTCAATTCCTCCCAACCCTTATTTTTAAGGGGTGAATTGCGTAAGTCCCATCTCCCATAATTTTAACTATCAGCCGGGAAGTCCCTCGGTATATTTAGAGGGGATGAATCTGAGCGCTACGCGAAGTACCCCGAATAAATTACCGAGCGTGATGTCCAGAAGCGTCGGGTGTCGCGGACGGAAACCGACAATTAAACATTGCAAGTACCTTAAATTTTGATGTACTTTCTAAATATTAAATCAAAAGAAATGGTACATTAAGGTAGGTCGAAAAAGGAGTTTCCGATGCAACTCACATACAAATACCGCCTCAAACCCACCAAAGCCCAATTAGCAACAATTGTGGCTCATTTAGAACTCTGTCGTCGGCAGTACAACTACCGACTTGGCGAAAGATTTAGATGGTGGGAAGCCACGAGAACACCTATCAATGCCTGCCCCCTGATTGTTTCGATAGTTACTGTTGAGGAAATTTATCAAAATATTCCTTTAACTAGGGTGCAGACTAGGGATGGTAGAAAAAAGGATGAATCAGGCAATCCTTTAACTAAAAAAGGTGATGTTTTCTCGAACATTGAAGGCGGATATGTACAGTGGCAAACCATACAGCTTGCCGACATGAAAAACACTAAAAAGCTATTTCCTGATTATAAAGTGTTGGATTCTCAGGTTTTACAGGATGTCGTCAACAGGGTTGAAACTTCCTTTTCAAATTTTACAACGACCGACAAAAATGGCAATCGTAGAGGCAAGCCCAAGTTCAAAGGACTTCACTACTACAAATCTTTCACTTATCCTCAATTAGACAATCTTGACATTATTAAGGATGAGCAGAATAGGATTTGTATTGACCTCGCAAAAATAGGTCAAGTACCGATGGTTTTCCATCGTCCAATACCAACAGGATTTAAGGTTAAGACGGGAACGGTTATTCGAGAAGCGGATGGGTGGTATATTTCCTTAACGCTAGAAGATAAGACTGTTCCCGTAACGGTTGCAGAAATTCAACCAACTGATAAAAATACTCTTGGTATCGACTTGGGAATCACGAATTACATTTACCTTTCCAATGGTGAAAGAGTTGAAAATCCTAGATTTTTGAGAAAATCTGCCCAGAAATTAGCAAAACTTCAAGCGAATCTGGCTAGTAGGGTTAAAGGTTCTAAGCCTTGGAAAATAATCAAGGATAAGATTTCTCAACTTCACCAGTTTATAGCTAGATCTAGACTAGATTTTCAATTCAAAACGGCACAGGAGCTATTCGGCAAATGTGATGTTTTAGTTGTTGAAGATTTGAGTGTCAAAAATCTGACTAGACGTGCCAAGCCGAAGACTGACATTGAGAATGGTAGCTTGGTTTATTTACCTAATGGTCAATCAGCTAAAAGTGGTTTGAATAAATCCATGCTTGATGCTGCTCACGGACAATTCGCCAGCGTCCTCAAATATGTTGCCTGGAAATTAGGTAAAAGCGTTTTATTTGTTGACCCCAAAGGCACATCTGGGCATTGCTGGAATTGCCTTAATAAAGTACCAAAAGAATTGTCGGAGCGATGGCATTCTTGCCAGTGCGGAGAATCCTTAGATCGAGATGAAAATTCAGCCAAACTTATAAGAAGGATTGGTCTAACTTACGAAAGTGGCGGGGGAACTCCGTCACTCAAAAAAGCCTTTGAACAAAAGGAAAAAGAAGCCTGCGGTCTAACGGTACGTGCGATTCGTTTAACCTAAAGTAGGTTGAAAGGCTTACGGGAC
>NZ_JAUBOZ010000077.1:0-36452 GCF_036700475.1 Microcoleus sp. T2B6
TTGTTTGGTGGCACAGGCATCTTGCCTGTTCATCACAAGCTGATTGAGAATGGTGCAACCTCTCTCAAGAACGGTGCTGCATCTGTCAACAACGGGCAAGATGCCCGTTCCACAAGAGATGAATTGTTTTGTGGAACAGGCATCTTGCCTGTTCATCAAAAGCTGATTGAAAATGGTGCAGCATCTCTCAAGAACGGTGCTGCATCTGTCAACAACGGGCAAGATGCCCGTTCCACAAGAGATGAATTGTTTGGTGGCACAGGCATCTTGCCTGTTCATCACAAGCTGATTGAGAATGGTGCAACCTCTCTCAAGAACGGTGCAGCATCTGTCAACAACGGGCAAGATGCCCGTTCCACAAGAGATGAATTGTTTGGTGGCACAGGCATCTTGCCTGTTCATCACAAGCTGATTGAGAATGGTGCAACCTCTCTCAAGAACGGTGCTGCATCTGTCAACAACGGGCAAGATGCCCGTTCCACAAGAGATGAATTGTTTTGTGGAACAGGAATGTTGGCTGAAGTACGCGCGGCGCAGCTATCCCCTAGGGAATCGCCCTCACTCAAGTCCAGCCACAATAAAGATTTTACATCTCTGTTAAAAACTCCGGCGACGCTGGCGGCACAAGCCGAAATCCCCGAAGCAGTAAACAGCAACGCCCGACAGCTAGGGGGTACTCTACAAATCAGTCAAGGGGGCAATGCTGAGGGCGTTTACGTTGCTGACGTGAAAATTCGCTTTGTCAATTCCAGAGGTGAAGCTGTTGATAAAAAAGGGAATCCGGTTGAGGGCAGAATTTCGGAAGATTTTATCCGAGGTGAGCTCAAACTCAAGGCGGGGGATAACTACCGCCGGGAAGTTGTACGATCGGATTTACAGCAGTTGCAGCAATTGGGATTGTTTGAGAAAGTTACGGTTTCGATCGAAGAAGTGGGCACGGATGTTAATGTAATCTACAACGTTCAAGAGCGATCGGCTCGCTCTTTTAGCGTGAGTGCCAGTCTTAGTGATGATGTGGGCGTTGCGGTTCCTCTTTCCTATACCGATCGAACTTTCGGCACCACCCCACAGCGGCTGGCGGTGGAACTTGAGCCCAGCCTCCGAGGTATCCAGTACGATGTCCAGTTTGTCAGCCCTTACGTTGCCGCCGAAGACCGTTTGGGATACAGTGTGAGAGCTTTTGGCGATCGCAGAATATCGGAAATTTTCAACAAAGATATTGATTTGCCCAACGGGAACCGAGTTCGGGAAATTCGGATGGGGGGAAATCTCAGGTTTACCAGACCTTTGGGCGATTGGCAATCGACTTTGGGACTGAATTATACAAATATCAGTACGCGCGATCGCAACTTAAATATTGCCCGCCGCGACGAACTCGGCAATCCTCTCACATTCAGCGGCAGCGGCGTTGACGAGTTATACACTGTTTCTTTTGGTGCGATGCTCGATCGGCGGGACAATCCCTTCAACCCTACCAGCGGCTCGATTCTCAGCCTCAGCACCGAGCAGTCGATACCTTTGGGGCGAGGTAACATTGTGAGTAACAGGCTGTTAGCAAATTATATACATTATGTACCCGTAACTTTGTTGGGCATTAGCGAGTCCGAAGCCTTGCCCGAAATGCTGGCTTTTAACTTGCAAGGGGGGACGGTAATCGGGGATTTGCCACCAACGGAAGCTTTTCGCCTCGGCGGCCGCAATTCCGTGCGGGGTTACGATAGCGGGGATATTGGCAGTGGCCGGAGTTATTTTTTAGCTTCCGGCGAATATCGGTTTCCTGTGGGCCAGGATGTTGGCGGCGTGATATTTGTTGATTTTGCGTCGGATTTGGGAACGGGAGATAGCGTACTGGGAAAACCGGCGGTAGTCAGGGACAAACCGGGGACTGGGGCGGGTGTTGGGGTCGGTGTGAGGGTGCGATCGTCCTTTGGATTAATTCGCTTAGATATGGCGGTTAGCGACTCCGGCGACATCAAACTTATACTCGGTACAAAGCAGCGATTTTAAATTAGTCATCAGTCAGTAGTCATTAGTCACAAGTTACAGCATATTCTGGAATATGCTGTAAAACCGAGTCAACAGTTAACACTCAACCATTCAGTTTTTCCACCCCTCCTTCTACAGTCAACAGTCACGGACGGTGCAACGGGAATTGATATAAATGCTTAACGCTTTGGTTTCTTCAGATCAACAGTTTTCGGCTTAGCCGCCGGAGTGCGCGGATAAAACTTAAACTTATTGAGCGCAGCACTTGCCGATTTAGCCACACCGCTATCTGTATCTCGCAAAGCTTTTTGCAACAGCGGAATCACTTTTTCCGACTTAATCATTGCTAGTGCTTCCACAGCAGATCCGCGCACCTCCGGGTGAATATCTTGAGCTAATTTCCCCAAGGTTTCTATTGCTCGCTGACCTTCGGCTCTCAGAGCATTAGCAGCAGCCATTTTACCTAAAGCAGACGCTGCAAACTTGCGGGTTTCTTTGTCCTGACTTTGAACACATCCCATCAACTGCGGTAGGGAATAGCTTGGTGTTTGTCTGGTAATTGGAAGCTGTTGTTCGACTTCTGGTTGAGGTAAATCAATTGGTTGTGGTACCGAAAAATCTGTGTAATTTAACTCTTCTTCAACTTCTGTTTGATTTAACTCACTTGACAGTTCCTGCCAAACTTCTTCTTGTGATAAACCTTCGGCAAATTCTGTTGAATTTAACTGACTAAACTGCTGATCGGGGACTTCTTGTTGTTGTACATTACTCTCGTACTGCTCTTGCAAAGACCTGATAGTAGCTTGCATCTGAGCTTCGTGCTCTCTCAACTGCTCGTGAGCCGCTTGCAACTGACTCTCGTATTGCTCTTGCAAAGCCTCCATATTTAACTGCATCTCAACCTCGCGGTTCTCATATTCCTCAGCAGTTTGCCTTAAGCGAATTTCGTGTTCATTTTGCAAGTTTTGCAAATGTTGCTCCATCTGAGCTTGATAATTTAGATGCAATTCGTCAGCAAGTCTGAGTAAATGATGTTCGTGTTCTGCTTGCAAAGATTGGATATTTTGCTGCATCCTAGCATTGTTAGCGGCTTCTAATTCCTCGGTGATTTGTCGCCGCAGCTCAGGCTCGTGTGCGCTGACAACTTGTTGGAGCTGACTGTCGCGTTCTGCCAAAACTTGTTGGAGCTGATTTTCATATTGAGCTGCAACTTGTTTGAGCTGGTTTTCGTATTGGGTAGTAACTTGTCTGAGTAAATTGTCGTGTTCGATAGTAGCTTTTCTAAGCTGATTTTCCCGTTCTCCTTTCTGAGATTCGACAGCTTGTCGCACCCGAGACATCTGAGCTAATTCTATTTCCTCAGTAATTCTGCGAGTTTGCTGCAAGTATTCTTGTTTTTGCTTGTTTAAGCGCTTTTCTACTAACCAGTAAGCAACTGCTACCCCTGCCAAAAAACCTACGATCGCCCCTATGATACCCACAACTGAGATCCTCCCGACAAAATAGTGATGCTGGACTTTTTACATTTAACCATACAGCCTCCTGTAACCGCCCAGTAGCAACAGCCAGGCTGTCACTGCTAGCCAGTGAACCGCCACCGCAGGCCAGATAGAACCGCTTTGCAGGTATGCGAGGGAGCACGCAACTCCCAAAATTGCTGCCAGTAGCAAAAACACTGGATTCATAAAGGTCGATCGACCAACCGGGTAAAAAGTCAGCGCGTTCAGCGGGTGGTAAACTACAAAAGCCGCCAAACTCGCGCATCCCCAAAACCACAGCATTAACCCAGAAGCATTCTCAAGCGGGTGTGGAAGCATTAACACGCGGAACAATAATTCCTCGGTGATGCCCGGACTTAACAAACAGCCAATGAGCACTCCCACAATTGTACGCCGAGAGGTTTGCACGTCTACTTTTAGAAATCCCGACCAAAAACCCACGGAAAGAGCGATCGAAGTGTAAACCAGCGCGAGCATAGCTGCAACCAGCCAATCGGTGAAATCGGGAATAGTTGAAAAAGCTAGGGTGACGCGGCGTATCAGGAATCCCGGCAGCGCCATCGGGCTAAAATTTAACATAATCAAACTGATCCTTAAAATTTTCAAACAGATGTTAGCAGTAATTCGCGCCGTTTATTATGCAAAACCAATCATTGCCGCCCGTCAGAGTCCGCGTTTTTGTTTCGGGATTAGTTCAAGGAGTAGGATACCGATATTCAACAAGGAATCAAGCAAAGTATTTCGGCCTCAGTGGCTG
Source organism: Microcoleus sp. T2B6 (assembly GCF_036700475.1). Lineage (NCBI taxonomy): Bacteria > Bacillati > Cyanobacteriota > Cyanophyceae > Oscillatoriales > Microcoleaceae > Microcoleus > Microcoleus sp. T2B6. The sequence continues at coordinate 4,243 of NZ_JAUBOZ010000077.1, forward strand.
GGTGAGAAATCTCCCCGATGGGCGCGTCGAGGCTGTCTTTGAAGGCTCCAAAAAAGCTGTGGAAGGAATGATTAGTTGGTGCCGCCGCGGCCCCACCGGTGCTACGGTTAGTGAGTTGGTTTTGGAATACGAAGACCCGGAGGGCGATTCCCTTCAAGATAGCTCCCCCGCGCGTACTTTTGAGATCCGCCGATAAAAGAATAAAGGGAATAAACTGGGGTTGAAACCGCTACTGTATCAACGAGGTCTGCCTTGTATAAGGCAGGCTTCGCCCACGCTGACTAAAGAATAAATCGCATAAAAAGCGCGAATTTGCTATTGCCAATTTATCAATGATGAGCAAGTTGACTTAAATTAGCAAACAACTGAGCAACTTTGGTCAAATCTTTATCTCCCGGCGCTATTTCTACGCCGCTAGACAGGTCAACACCGCTGAAGTTATTGCCGATCGCGCTATCAATTGCATTTAAAATATTATCGGGTGTTAAACCGCCCGCCAGCAGCCAAGGACACTGCGGTCTAAACTCTGATAACATCATCCAGTCGATCGTTTTACCAGTACCGCCCAATTGCCCTGGATGGTAAGCATCCAGCAGTAAAGTATCGACACGAACAGCATAAACAGCAGCGGTGGCTAAAGTTTCAGGAGTCTTAACTCTCAGGGCTTTGATAATTTCAATTCCCGGCAAAAACTCCCGCAGTCGATCGCAATATTCCGCTGTTTCATCTCCATGCAACTGCACCCCGCTTAAATTTGACTCTGCCGCTACTTGACAGATATTTTCTATTGTGGTGTTGGCAAAAACGCCGATGCGATCGACATTTTCCGGCAACTGCTCGACAATCAGGCGAATTGTTTCTGGGCTGACATAGCGGGGGGAAGCCGGCACGCAGATAAACCCCAAAGCCTGGGCTCCCAAGCGGGCGATCGCAATTCCTTGGTCTAATTTAGTGATTCCGCAAATTTTAACCCGCACTCCTCGTCCTCCGTTCCGAATTTGTATCAAAATATCAACGAATTGTTAACTATTAAAACAAATCTTAGTTTAATGCAAACCGCTTTTTATAATCGTGGAAATCAATTTATCTGTGAAATCAGGAGATAAGAACGTGATCAACTCATCTTTGCTGTTAGCCGTACAATCTACCGCTCCCTCAACACCAGAGTGGTCGCCACTGGTAGGACTGACAATGATTTTATGCAATTTGCTGGCGATCACGATCGGCTACTACGGCATCTCCAAGCAAAACCGAGGCAAAGGCCCAGCTTTACCCGTTGCACTCCCTGGAATGTTCAAAGGCTTCGGCGTACCAGAATTGCTGGCAACAGCCAGCTTCGGCCACTTGCTCGGAGCCGGAGTAATCTTGGGCTTGGGTAACGCCGGAGTTCTGTAAAAATCAGGGGAAAGGCAAAGGCAAGGGGTAGAAAAGATATAATAGAAACTCTTTCTTGCTCTCCTTTCCCAGGAAAATTCATGCAGACAGGTTGGCGAATCGGCTCTTTATTTGGCATCCCCCTAGTTATAGATTATTCGTGGTTTATAATTTTAGCCTTAGCAACCCGCGAATACGCCAGCAGTTACCGCCTGTGGGGGCCTGCGCTCTCCTGGGGTGCGGGGTTAGCAATAGCTCTGCTCCTGTTTGCTTCCGTGCTCTTGCACGAACTCGGACACAGCTTGGCGGCGATATCGCAAGGCATTAAAGTTAATTCTATTACCTTATTCTTATTTGGTGGAGTAGCTTCGATCGACTCGGAATCAAAAACTCCCGGTCAAGCTTTTCAAGTAGCTATTGCCGGCCCTCTAGTCAGCTTTGCGCTGTTTTTAATCCTCGGTTTGGGTTCTCAAGTTCTTCCCCCGCAAAGTTTGCTAGCAATTGTCACCGAAAGGGTAGCGCTAATCAATCTCGTTTTGGGATTATTTAACTTAATTCCCGGTCTGCCTTTGGATGGAGGACAAGTTTTAAAATCAGCTATTTGGAAAATCACCGGCTCTCGATTTGCCGGCGTTCGCTGGGCGGCAAAAACAGGACAAGTTTTAGGCTGGCTGGCTGTTGCTTTGGGTCTGAGTTTATGCTTTTTAGCGCGCGAGTACGGCGGCTTGTGGATTGCGCTGATCGGCTGGTTTGGCATTCGCAATGCCACTGCTTATAGCAGATTGACTTCACTGCAAGAAGCCCTACTAAAAATTAAAGCCAGCGATGCGATGAGCCGCGAGTTTCGAGTTGTAGATGCAGATTTGACTCTGCGAGAATTTGCCGATCGCTATTTGTTAGAAGTCAATCCGTTTCCATTTTACATTGCAGCGACCAACGGCCGGGATTTGGGCTTAGTGTCGATCGACGATATCCGCTTCACAGAACGCAGTCAATGGCAAGTTCAGACTTTGCACAACATTTTGAAACCCCTGGGAAAAACCCCCACAGTCTCCGAAAAAGCATCCCTCGCAGAAGTAATTAACAGCATGGAAGCCCGTCAACTCCCCCGAATCATCGTCCTATCGCCGATTGGTTCAGTAGCGGGGACGATCGATCGGGGCGACGTGGTTAAAGTTTTGGCAAAATACCTCAAACCCCAGATTTCCGAAACAGACATCAAGCGCAGCAAAGAAGAAAACAGCTATCCGCAGGGATTGCAGTTAAGTGCGATCGCGAAAACTGCACAAGAAAACTAAAATTTTGGCATCGGTAAGGGGCATCAGTGATAAGTTAAGATGTAGCAAACTTTGTCAATGAGGGTTGAAGCAAAAAATTTTATGCCCAAATTCTTTAATAGAATTTATCATAAATTGGCGGAGAGACGTTGGAAAAACTTAACTCATTCCTTCCCCTTCCCTGACTTGCAACCTCTGATTATTACCTGCATTGCCGTGACGGGAACTCTATTGGGAGTGCGGCATTTAGGCTGGTTGCAGCCATTGGAATTAAATGCTTTCGACGTGATGGTGCAGTTGCGATCAGATCCGGGTCCTGACCCCAGGTTGCTGATAGTGACAATCACAGAACAGGACATTCATGCTTTTAAGAAATGGCCAATTTCCGATGGCGTTTTAGCAAAAGCGATCGCCGAAATAGCGCGTTTTGAACCCACAGCTATTGGCATAGATATAATTCGCGACATTCCCTACGAACCGGGGAATGCAGAATTAGTAGCTCAATTGAAAAACCCCAAAGTATTTCCCATTACCTTCATCGGCAAGTCAAAGTACGATCGAGTGGCACCTCCTCCTAACATACCAGATGAGCGGGTAGCATTTAACGACTTAGTAGTCGATCCAGACGGTATAGTGCGCCGCAATTTGATTTCTGTTGGCGATGGTAAAAAAACGTTTTTTTCATTGTCCAGTACGCTAGCTTTTGCATATTTTGACAGCAAAAAAGTCCCCTATAAAACCATAGAAAATGATCTTTTCGTGGTAGATAAAACGGTATTTGCAAAACTGCGCTCTCACTCAGGAGGTTATCAGAACATTGATGCCAAAGGTTATCAAATATTGCTCGATTACCGCTCTGGGAAAAATATAGCAGAGAGCGTGACACTAACTGAAGTTTTGGATGGCAAAGTTGACCCCAAACTGGTCACAGATAAAATAGTCTTGATCGGGGTTACAGCCCCTACTGTAAAAGATATTTTTTCTACGCCTTACAGCGCTAGTAAAAACGGTAATATCCTGACCCCTGGGGTATTAATTCACGCAACGGCCACCAGCCAATTTCTCAGCGCAATTTTAGACGGCAAAGGGATATTTTGGTATTGGGACGAATGGCAAGAAATGCTGTGGCTCGCTGTTTGGAGTGCAGTGGGCGGCTGTTTAGCTTGGCGGCTAGAAGAATCGCTGAGTTTGATGGGAAGTACGATCGCAGCTTTCGGCTCATTATTCGGATTCACCTTTTTCCTATTCACTCAACAGGGATGGATACCTTTAATTGCCCCAGCCCTGGCACTTTTAATCACCGCAGGAGTCACAATCACCTATAAATACGAGCAGTCGAAGCAACAGCAAGGGATTGTGATGAAATTATTAGGACAACAAACTTCACCCGCGATCGCAAATGCCCTGTGGAAAGAGCGCGTCCATCTGCTCGAATCTGGCTTATTGCCAGGGCAAAAACTTACTGCTACCATCATACTGACCGACTTGCAAGGTTTTAGTACAATCTCCGAAAAACTACCGCCAGAAGTAGTAATGAGTTGGTTAAATGAGTATTTATCAGCTATGGCCCAAGAAGTCCAAGCACATCAAGGCGTGATTAATAAATTTACCGGAGATGGAATGCTGGCAGTATTTGGCGTACCTATTCCCCGCACCACTCCCGAAGAAATTACCGAAGATGCTCGCCTCGCCGTATCTTGCGCTCTAGCCATCAGTTCCCGCTTGCCCGAAATGAATCAAAATTGGCTCACACGCGGTTTGCCGACCGCAAAAATGCGAGTAGGAATCTTTACAGGGCCTGTGATGGTGGGTAGTCTGGGAGGCGCAACCCGTTTAGAATATGGAGTGATCGGCGACAGCGTAAATATTGCCTCTCGGCTGGAAAGCTGCGAAAAGGATCGGCAAGAGGACACTTGCCGGATATTGATTGCAGAAGAAACCTTTCTGCATCTGGCAGGGAAATTTGAAGTAGAATCTTGGGGAGCTTTACCGTTAAAAGGCAGGGAACAAAAAGTTAATGTCTACCGCATTTTGGGAATTAAAAAGTAATAAAAAGACAGAATCTCTCCCTAAAAACTCATGAAAAAGATGAAAAAAAATACTAAGTTTCTCATCCACCTGACATCAATTGCAGCGGTAGTATCGATCGCCATACTCAACATTTCCCAACTTGCCGTTTTGGGACGGCCACAAATAAACATAGAGAACGGGCCAGACAATACTCAATCGGGAGGGCCGCGCTTCGTTCCGCCCCGTGATGAAGATAATCTGTCACCAGGGGCTCCAGCGAAATCGACGCGCGGACCAGGTAAATGCGATATCGGTAAGATAAAGCTAACAGCCTTGATACCAGAAAATAAAATCGGACGGACTGTTTCGGAATATCCTCTATTCTTTTTCTACTTGCCTCAAACAGAGGCGGAATTAGCCGAATTTGTTCTGAAAGATGAAAACGGGAAGCCGATTTATCAAACAACCCTAAAAACTAACAATTCATCAGGGGTTATCGGTGTTAGTATCCCTGCAAATAAAAATGTGCCGCCTTTGCAATTAGGCAAAAAGTACCCTTGGTCTATTTCATTGATTTGCGACGCTATAGACAGATCCGCAGATGTGTTGGAAGAAGGTTTTGTGCGCCGAGTTGAACTCAGTGCAGATATCCGCAGTCAATTAGATCAGGCAGATCCGCGCCAGAAAACCTTTATTTATGCTCAGAATGGGATTTGGCAAGATGCTCTCAGCACTCTAGTTGCCGCTCGTCGCGCTAATCCTAATGATGCAGAATTAACTGCTGATTGGGAAAGCTTGCTGGATTCTGTGAAATTGAACCAAATTGCCAAAGAGCCGATCGTTCAAATTGAACCCCACTCGCAGCCATAGTTTATTGCATAGCAGGGGGCGGCCAGAAACCGGGTTTGATGGACGAAAAAACTTCCTTGTCGCCCGCAGATTCGCTAAAAAACCGGGTTTCTAGGAGTCGGAGTTCGCAAGTCCTGTATTGCCAGCCTTTCCTCTTCTGAAAGAGGCTACTCTTTCAAATCAATTTCAAAACTTAGAATATGGAGCGAGGGGCAACAGCGTAAATATTGCCTCTCGGTTGGAAAGCTGCAATCAATATCTGGCAATTGTCCTCTTGCCAGATATTGATTGCAGAAGAAACTTTACTGCATCTGGCAGGGAAATTTGAAGTAGAATCTTGGGGAGCTTTACCGTTAAAAGACAGGGAACAAAAAGTTAATGTCTACGGCATTTTGGGAATGAAAAAAAAGTAAATAAACAGCATCTATCCCTAAACATTCATGAAGCCAATAAAAAAAACTACTAAGTTTATCATCCACCTGACATCAATGGCAGCGGTAGTATTGATCGCCACACTCAACATTTCCCAACTTGCCGTTTTGGGACGGCCGCGAATAAACACAGAGAACGGGCCAGACGATCCTCAACCGGCAGGGCCACGCTACGGGCCAGACAATACTCAATCGGGAGGGCCGCGCTTCGTTGAGCCCCGTGAAGATAATCGGTCACCGGGGGAGGTACCGAGAGTGAGGCGCAAACCAAGTAAATGCGTGAAGGGTGAGATAGAGTTTACAGTCTTGATACCAGAAAATAAAATCGGACGGACTGTTTCGGAATATCCTCTATTCTTTTTCTACTTGCCTCAAACAGAGGCGCAAGAAGCCGAATTTGTTCTGAAAGATGAAAACGGGAAGCCGATTTATCAAACAACCCTAAAAACTAACAATTCATCAGGGGTCATCGGTGTTAGTCTCCCCGCCAATAAAAATGTGTCGCCCTTGCAAGTAGGCAAAGATTACCGTTGGTCTGTTGCATTGATTTGTGACGCTCAAGACAGATCCGCAGATATGTTGGGAGAAGGTATTGTGCGCCGAGTTGAACTCAGTGCAGATATCCTCCGTCAATTAGATCGGGCTGATGCGCGCCAGAAAACCTTTATTTATGCTCAGAATGGGATTTGGCAAGATGCCCTCAGCACTTTAGCTGCTGCTCGTCGCGCTAATCCTAATGATGCAGAATTAGCTGCTGATTGGGAAAGCTTGCTAGATTCAGTGAAATTGGGCCAAATTGCCAAAGAGCCGATCGTTCAAACTGAGCCGCAGCCATAAGCTGTACTGCATATAAATTTAACTTTTTTGGCAACGTTAGAGCAACGGGCTAGAAGAGTTTTCATAAAAAGAAGTGTACAAGTTTTTAACTTGTATCAGTAACAGCCCAGATGGCTGTTCTACAATAAAAATTCTTTCTTGTGGAACGGCCATCTTGGCTGTTCCCAAAAGGCGGCCGACTTTTTGACATCCCCCACAATAATTATTCCAAAAATCTCTTGTGGAACGGCCATCTTGGCTGTTCCCAAAAGTCGGTATACCCCACAATAATTATCCCAGAAAGCTCTTGTGGAACGGCCATCTTGGCTGTTCCGAAAAGGTGGCAGGAAAGCCCGCCCCCAAATATGGAGGTTAAATGTGAAACAGCTTATTACTTGTTAACTCCCAAATATCCTGCCATTCCTCTTCTGAAAGTGGCTGGACTTTCAAATCAATCTCAAAACAGCGACAAGCCGCCGCACTCAAAACATCAATTACAGTGGCAATCAAATCATCTCCCCCTTCAGATAGAGGTAATTGCACAGGAATTAATTCCTCCCCAAAAACTTGAGAAAATAATTTAACATCCGGCTGCAAACGCATCGAACCGTGCTGCAAAATAGCATCACCCCGTCGCAATTGCGCGCTACCAATTAACTTGCAGCCATCAAGCGTAACTAAATCCGCACCCGTCGCAGTACCAAAACAATTCGGATTGTGAATATAACCCCTTCCAGCTTCCCCGTATTGCAAATCCAAACCCATCGCCCTCCAACCCTCAATCAAAAACTTGCAAATAGTCTGATAAGCTTTCATACGGCTGCTTCCAAATCCCGACGCCACAACGGCATAAGTTAAATCCCCTTGGTGGAGCACGGCGCGCCCGCCGCTGGGCCTCCTCACCAACTCCACAGGCATTCCCTGCCAAGACAACTGCTGCCAAAACTCCGGCCACCTGCGCTGGTGGTAGCCCAAGGAAATCGTCGCCGGTTGCCAAGTGTAAAATCGCAGAGTTGGCGGATGTTTGCCCGCTAGATGCTGTTCCAGGAGCCATTGGTCGATCGCCATCTGCACCCTACCAGACGCCGACAACAGTGGAATTAAACGCCAAACAGAATTAGCCATCAGTCGCGAGTCCTTAGTTTCTACTCAATAATTCGCAGAATGTTTTAAAATTAGTAACAGTTTTTTGGGCCTGTCTTCTAAGTTGGTGCAAGTTTCACGCCAGCCGGTGCTTTAGAAATAAATAGAAAAAATAATCGCAGAACCATGAGCAACAGTGTAATTGTCATTAACGACGAAAAATTTGAAACAGAAGTCCTGAAAGCAGAGCAACCAGTGCTTGCCTATTTTTGGGCTACTTGGTGCGGGCCTTGCAAACTGATCGCGCCTTCGATAGACTGGGTGGCGGCCAACTACAGCGATCGGCTGAAAGTGGTTAAAATGGAAATTGACCCCAATCCTAATACTGTCAAGCAGTATAAAGTAGAAGGAGTCCCAGCTCTCAGGCTGTTTAAAAATGCCGAAGTAGTGCTTTCTCACGAGGGAGCTATTACTAAACAAACTTTGGTCGGTTTGCTCGACGCTCACTTATAAAGTTTGGAAATGACTCGGGAGTTTCCAACTCCCAACTTAAGCTGTGTTGCATCTAGATTGCCTATGGTATTAGAGAGGGAGAGGGGGAGAAGAGGAGAGGGGGAGAGGATTTGATGATTGTTGATCGGGACTCGAAATATGCAATTTAAATGAACAACAGCTTACAACTATAGAAATCGCAAATATTTTTTTAACATCTCTCTTTTATCCTCCATATTCCTCTCTGGCTCTGCGCCCTCTGCGCTCTCTGCGGTTACTAAAAAAAATCCCAAAGTCAATAAAAAGGCCCTATAAAAAATAATTTAGCTCAGATAAAAACATTCCTTAAAATTCCACAAAACTATAGAAAATATGCAATTTGCTAAACGTTTAGAACCACTGCAATTTAATGTATTTGCCGATATGGATCGGGCAAAAGCTCAAGCTAGAGCAGCGGGGCAAAATGTGATTGACTTGTCTCTGGGTTCTTCGGATTTGCCGGCGGCGGCTCATATTACAGATGCGATCGCACATTCTCTGTCCGACACCAGCACCCACGGCTATTTGCTATTTAACGGCACAAGAGATTTTCGGGAAGCAGCAGCTATTTGGTACGAGCAAAAATTTGGGATTGCAGTCAATCCAGAAACAGAAGTGCTGCCGTTAATTGGTTCCCAAGAAGGCACAGCGCATATGCCTTTAGCTGTACTCAACCCTGGAGATTTTGCTTTGCTGCTCGATCCGGGCTATCCTTCCCACGCGGGCGGTGTGCATTTGGCGGGCGGTCAAATTTATCCGATGCCGATATTAGCAGAAAATGCCTTTTTGCCGATATTTGAAGATATTCCGACAGCAGTGCTTGCTCAGTCGAAGATGATGGTTTTGAGCTATCCTCACAATCCTACAACTGCGATCGCCCCGGTTGCTTTTTTTGAGAAAGCTGTGGCTTTTTGTCGAGAACATCGGCTGGTTTTAGTTCACGATTTCCCTTATGTGGATTTGGTTTTTGACGATTCCGTAGGGGCGGTGCCCCCGTGCCCGCCCTCTGGGATCGAGGAAAACCGCAAATTGATGGCACCGTCAATATTTCAGGCGGATCGAGATAAGAGTGTGGCGATCGAGTTTTTTACACTATCCAAATCCTACAGTATGGGAGGTTTTCGAGTCGGATATGCGATCGGCAATTCCGAACTAATTGCAGCGCTGCGACAGGTAAAAGCCGCAGTGGACTTCAACCAATACCGAGGGATTTTGAACGGAGCGATCTCCGCATTAACGGGCCCTCAAGATACCGTCAGAACCAGCGTAGAAACCTTCAGAAAACGGCGGGATGCCTTTGTAAACGCGCTACAGGGCATCGGCTGGCAAGTACCCGTACCCCCCGCCACCATGTACGTCTGGGCGAAACTGCCGGAACCTTGGGCCCAAGATTCCGTGAAATTTTGCACTCAGCTAGTACAGAGTACAGGAGTCGCAGCTTCCCCTGGTGCCGGTTTCGGGAAATCAGGAGAAGGCTACGTGCGATTTGCCTTAGTCGAGTCGCCAGCAATTTTGGAAGCAGCAGTTAGAAAAATTGCTGAGTTTCTAAATTGAGTACACCCCTACGGCGAGCGCCGTAGGGACACGGCGCCGTGTCCGAGGCGTGTCAACTTAAGCTTTTAGTCCGCCAGTCCTCCAGCTCACCAGGCACTCTTCGCCAGGGAATGAATTCCACGGGGCTTATAGCTAAAGTCCTATCAAAGAGGACTCAAAAACTCATTAGTCGTCTTCAGACGACTTTAGCTTTGAGGCAGGGGTTTCAACCCCTGTCGGACTATCGGTTGCACGTTAAGTTGACACCTATGGGCACGGCGCTTTCCCTACAGGGGTTAAAACCCCTGCGGGACTGGGGTTTTGACGTTTTTGGGCACACGATGAAGGGCACCCCGTCTAAGTGCTTACCCGTAGCTCAAGAGGGATGCAATTGCTAAAATAGTGTGATTTCTACCTAAAGGACTAGATATTTGCACGCAGTATCTGTCAGAATCTTTTTTAAGAAATGTTAACGTGAGACATCTTGGGAATTACCAGTTCCGCTCACCCACTCTAAAAATCCTTGAAGTGAATTCTGTCGGGGTAGCGATTGTTCCGTAGCGGCGATCGCACACCCGAAAAAGACCACACTGCCCAAAATAGCAATCAGCGGAAAAGGCTTACCCAGCCCAAAGTCCCGCTGAAGCCGAGCTAACGGCCTGCTCTCGCGCCTGAGCATCTTTCCTACCGTCAGTTGTTTGAGACTAAAAGGATCGCGCACAAAATGACCGCTCCAGCTAATTACCATATGAGAATGGCAGTGGGGACAAGTGAATAGTCCACTGACCATCCCGACTGGGCCTACGACGCTGGAACGGTTGCAGATCGGGCAAGTGACAGAATGAGTGTTATAGGTGGGAGCGTTCATAACTGTTTTTCTTGAGTAAAAAAAACTAACAAGTAATTGGTAGCCTGTGTTAACGCTTAAGGTATAGACCTTGAGAGGCACTTTTCCTTAATTCCTAGTTTACCGCTCCAATCGGGTCGATCGGAGCTCAATGCTTGGGAAAACCTTCAAATTGCCAATCCCGCAGCGAGTGCAAGTCTGGAGCACAGGTGAGATTATATTGCAAGGGAGTTACGGTTATTCTGTTGTCGCGAATAGCTTGTACGTCTGTAGGAATATCATGCGGCACCGCCGAATCGGCGATTTCTTCTACATCTTCTAACAATTCGCCAGCCAGCCAATAATAAGTTTTGCCGCGCGGATCAGTGCGCTTTTGAAATATGTCGAAATAGCGGCGAATGCCTTGACGGGCGATCGCAACTCCGGTAATTTCTGCTTGTGTGACTGCCGGTATGTTGACATTCAACAGCATCGGTTTGGCCATTGGCTGTTTTTCCAACTGTGCCAGCAAGGTGACAGCGAAATCCACCGCCGGCCCAAATTCCTGCGAAGTAAAGCTCGCGAGGCTGAAAGCAATGCTGGGAATACCTTCCATAATTCCTTCCATTGCTGCCGAAACCGTACCCGAACAGATGATATCCGTGCCTAAATTAGGCCCGTGGTTGATACCGGAAAGAACAAAATCCGGCGGTTTGTCAAGTAAAGCCCACAAAGCAAGTTTCACGCAGTCGGCGGGAGTACCCGAACAGGCCCAAGCTTGGACTCCGGGCTCAAAAATAGATTCGACAATTTCGGCGCGGATGGGTTGGTGCAGGGTAAGGCCGTGGCCGGTAGCGGAGCGCTCTCTGTCGGGACAAACTACACTCACATCGTGGCCAGCGGCGGCGAGAGCGTTGGCGAGGCTGCGGATGCCTTGTGCAAAGATGCCGTCGTCGTTGCTAATTAAAAGTTTCATTGAAATTTTTATAGGCCTTATAACAATACTAAACTAGATTCAACTAGGGCGATCGCTCTAACATCGAATTACTTATTACAAATTATCCGTAACTGCCGAAAATCTAAAATCTAAAATCAACAAGCTGTAGAGCCAAAATTGCGCTAAACTCAACTTGGCCCAAAACTGCCATCAATCTAAAATCTAAAATCTAAAATCTAAAATCAAAATGACTGTCCAGCTAAGCGACATTGAAACTCAACTAGAAACCCTCGGTCAAGAGTCCAAAAGTGCGATCGCCACTGCCAATACCCTCGAACAACTTGAACAGTTGCGCCTCGGCTACCTCGGCAAAAAAGGCCAACTCTCTCAAATTTTAGGCATGATGGGCAAACTGTCGCCAGACCAGCGGCCCAAAGTAGGTGCGATCGCCAATACAGTCAAAGAAGCCCTGCAAGCAGATTTAGAAGACAAGCGCGCCGCCCTCCAAACAGCCCAAATCCAAGCCAAATTAGCCTCAGAAACCATCGATGTCACCATGCCGGGGATTTTTCGCCCCCAAGGCCGCGTTCACCCCTTAAACGCCGTCATAGACCGCGCTCTCGATATCTTTGTCGGCCTCGGATACACCGTCGCCAACGGCCCGGAAATGGAAACAGATTATTACAACTTCGAGGCGCTGAACACACCGCCCGACCACCCAGCGCGGGATATGCAAGATACATTTTACCTACCAGGCGGCGACTTACTGCGGACTCAGACATCATCAGTGCAAATTCGCTACATGGAACAGCACAAACCGCCGATTCGGATTGTCTCTCCCGGCCGCGTTTACCGCCGCGATACTGTCGATGCTACTCACGCAGCAGTCTTCCACCAAATTGAGCTTTTAGCAATTGATGAAGGTCTGACATTTACGGACTTGAAAGGCACAATAAAAGAGTTTTTGCGGCAAATGTTCGGGCAAGATTTGCCGATTCGTTTCCGCACGAGTTACTTTCCGTTTACAGAACCTTCTGCTGAAGTTGATTTGCAGTGGAACGGCAAATGGCTGGAAGTTTTGGGCTGCGGAACGGTCGATCCTAATGTTCTTAAAGGAGTGGGTTTAGACCCAGAAAAATATACTGGGTTTGCGGCCGGTTTTGGTGTCGAGCGGTTCGCAATGGTACTTTATGAAATCGACGACATTCGCCGGGTTTATGCTAGCGATTTGCGCTTTTTGCGGCAATTTTAAAGCATGGTTTGGGGTCGCTTACACGAGCCGTCTAGAGAGCCTGGTCAATGTACATCAATCTTTCAGTTTCAACTAAACCCAAAGGAGTCCCGCGCTCTACCTGTACCCAGGTGAGCGTCGGGAGGAATTGGCGTGAGCGAAGAGAGCCGCCCCGAACCAAACCGATGACTTTATGTGTCCGAAGGTGAGGGGCGGTCGATGAGCGAACAGATGATTTTTACTACACCACTTGCTTTTGGTGTCTTCACGAGATAGAATTTTCCCAGAGTTCGTGAAAGTAATGCCTCAAATAATCACCGCCAAGTTAAAGCTAAACCTGAATGCCGAGCAAAAAGCTCTGGTGTCTCAGACTACCTTGGCTTATCGCGATGCCTTGAATCATACTTCGCGAGTTGCTTTTGATGCGAACAAAACCAGCAATGGCGCTAAGTTGCAAAAGGCTGTCTACAATGAATTGCGAGTTCGATTTGGACTCGGTGCTCAGATGGCTTGTAATGTACCAAGACAAGTTTCGGCAACTTACAAAACTCTCTGGACTAAAGTAAAACAATCTAACGATGGTATTGCTAAAGGGTACACCAAGAAACGGTACAAAGGACTAGACCAACCTCCTAAATATATCTCTCGAACCTGTACCTTAAATTATCAACGCGATTACTCGTTTAAATCCGAGCAAAGGGTGAGTATTATCACCCTAGCTGGTAGAATAGTAGTCTCGTATGATGGCTACAACAAACATCTGGATTTGATTGCCAAGGGTTCCAAGTTTGGAGCAGCTAAAATTGTCTATCAGCGTTCCTCTAAGGTTTACTATTTGATGGTAAGTATTGAGGTAGAAACCCCTGAGCTCGACCCACTGAAAATAACTAGAGTTTCTGGGGTTGACGTGGGGATGCGCTACTTAGCCGTAGAAACAGACTTACAAAACAAGTCTAATTTCTACTCAGGTTCAGAAGCTAGACATAAAGCCAACCGCTATCATAAAGCTAGACAAACTCTTCAGCGTAAAGACACTCGTTCGGCAAAGCGCAGACTAATTGCTTTGTCGGGAAGAGAAAGACGGTTTATCGCTGACGTGAACCACCAAATTAGCAAGGATATTGCCAAACCTAATACTTTGATTGGACTGGAAAACCTAACCGGAGTTCGGGAGAGAATTAAGTCCAAGTCTGGTAAAAAGGCTAGCAAGAAACAGCGAAGAGCTAATCGAAATAAAGCTAAATGGTCGTTTGCCGAATTGCACGGCTATATTGACTACAAAGCTAATTTGAACGGCTCTTTAGCTACTAAAGTCCCAGCTCATTATACTTCGCAAAGCTGTCCAAAGTGCGGACACACATCAGCAGGCAATAGACCAAAAAAAGGGCTATTGTTTCGCTGTGAATGTTGCGGACACGAGCTTCATGCTGATTTGGTGGGTGCGCGAAATATTGCCATGAGAACGTTGCTTGTCCGGCAGGACTGGACGAGTACGGGGAGCTTGTCAGCATCCCCTAATGTGTCGGGCCGTGAAACTAAAGCTGAGATTCTGCAAAGATTCTCCCAATTGCGGTGGAGCTCAGATGCAAGCCCACGTCTCCGGCGGTACTCCGCTTGATGCTGGGTAGTTGACGTAAGTAAGTACAAATAAACATTACTTGGGGAGAGGGCGGGTTCTGCAACGATGACTCGCCCTTACTGTAGATAAGCCCTAAAGCCGCCCCTACAAGCCCCTGCAAGATATTATTGTTTTTTTGCACTTACCTACTTATTTATTGTCTACTTGCTAAAAACACCCTTGATGCTGTCAACAGCGCTCTCGACAGCATTCTTGGTATTATCTACTGCTTTCTGAGTCCGAGCTGAATCTTCCGATGCTCTTTTCTCAATTGTGGCCGCATCTTTCTTAGCTTTGCGCTCTACTACACTACCATCCTCCGATGATCGATCGACTTTAGAAGCATTTGTCTTGGCAGTTTCCTTAACCTTCTCTTCTGTATCTCGGATGAAGTTCTTGGCTCGTCCAGCATCTTTGCTGGCTTTTTCTTGAACCGCATCGCCCGCATCTGCTGCTGCGATCAAGTTTACACTAGGAGATGCCATTGCTGCGGTGTTGGAGAAGAACGCACCAGACCAAACGAAGGCCATCGCTGACACGCAAAGCACAGTTGTAGCCATCCAGCGCCCGACAGTCGAAAGCCGTTTCGTAAAAGAATTCAGTTTCATACAATACACAATCAGATATGACATTCTATTTCTACTCGATCAGAGCGATCGGCTGAACCGTTCTCTAGAGAGAGGTTATCCGCCAACGAACGGTTAAAAAATGTCACTCTTTTGATAGATGGACGCAAGGAATGTCAGTCAATTTTAGATTTTAGATTTTAGATTTTAGATTTTAGAGTTGACTCCACAACCGCCATTTGGAATCTTGAACTTTGGTGAGTTGATTGTAAATTTTAGGTTAAAGATTAAACAATTGATTAAGGAAAGTCAGTCAATTTTAGATTTTAGATTTTAGATTTTAGATTTTAGAGTTGACTCCCCAGCCGCCATTTGGAATCTTGAACTTTGGTGAGTCGATTGTAAATTTTAGATTAAAGATTAAACAATTGATATCGATTCCGGTGCAACCGGAATCGATATGAAACAGCCTTGGGGCGGGTGGGGTGAAGGTACTTCACTCAGTTGAAATCGGCTGTATTTACGAAGAGGTTGTTTCCGAGATTGTGTGTGGGATATCAACATATAATACTTAACAAACAACTAATGACTAATCACAATTTAGTAAAAAAGTCAATACCGTTTCATCAATTCCCTTTAGTTTCAAAGGCTTATATTTAACAATGCGATTTTCCTCCACATAATCTGCAACCGCCGCCGAAATTAGCACCGTGTTTGGTTCCGTCACCTCTTGCAAGCGGGCGGCAATATTCACGCTCGGCCCGATCGCAGTATAATCCGATCGATCGGGGCCGCCAAACATCCCCACCACCGCAGTACCCTGGTGAATTCCGCAGCGAAACCGCACCGGAGGGACGCCATTTTCCCCAACAATTCCCTGCTCCAACCAGCCCTTGTTAAGCTCCTTCAGAGCTCGCAGCATTTGGTCAGCAGCAGCCACAGCGCGGCGTACTTGCTCATTAGGCGTTAGTTCCTCCGGCGCGCCAAAGAAAGCCATTACCGCATCTCCAACAAACTTGTCCACCGTACCGCCACTGTCAAAAATAGCCTTAGTCATTGCCGCCAAATATTCATTCAACAGCTCAGCTACCCGGCGCGAGCGCAGCGTATTTGCCATTTGAGTAAAACCGACAATATCGCTAAACAAAATAGTAATCAATCGCGGTTCCGGGCGCAAATCCAAGGCCAAATCTCCAGCCGCTGCGGCCTTCACCATCGCCGGCGGCAAAAATCGGCGCAGCACCGACTCAGTTAAATAACTGTTCAACTGCTGCACTCGGCGCTCGTTTTGTTTGAGGGCGAGCAAATTCCGCACTTCCGCCAACAATTCTCTATCGTTAAAAGGCTTGGACAAATAAGCATCAGCACCCCTTTCTACTCCTTCAATTCGAGTATCTTCGTCGGCTTTAGCAGTCAGCAAAATTGCCGGAGTTCCCTGCAATTCCTCATCCTCTCGAATCATCCGAATCAAATCCAATCCCGAAATCAAAGGCATCATCAAATCAGTTATAATTAAATTAGGGCGACGTTTTTTAGCCACGGCAAATCCTTCTTCTCCGTTGCGGGCTAGCAAAACTGCAAAGCCGGAATCTCGCAGAATGGCCGAGACATAAAATCGCAAATCTGGATTGTCGTCAACTACCAAAACCGTTCCCACTGCTGTTTCTGATCTGACAGGTTCGAGCGCCTCAAAGTTATGATTTTCTGCCTCATTTTCCGACAAATCCGCCTCCACATCTGCCAGTTCCACCGCAGCTTTGGATGAGTGAAACTCCGCAGGTATTTCTAGTACCTGTTCCGGGGGCAAGTGAGTCGAACCAAAGTGCAGCCAAACGGTAAAAGTAGTACCTTCGCCGTAAACTGACTCAACTGAAATTTGACCGCCGTGGAGTTCGACTAATTCTTTGACAAGTGCCAAACCTAAGCCGCTGCCTTCGTAGGAACGGCTAGCTGAACCTTCGGCTTGGTGAAAGCGCTCGAATAAATAGGGAATTTGTTCGGTGCGAATGCCGATCCCCGTGTCTTTTACTTGCAACAAGCAGTGAGCGCCGGCCGATTCAACTTTCAGGGTGATAGTTCCGCCTTCTGGGGTGAATTTAACAGCATTTGACAGCAGGTTGTAAATAACTTTGTCAAATCTTTCCAAGTCCAAATAAAGTAAAGGACATTCTTGCAGTTGGGTAATTAAGTGCAGTCCTTTTTTCTCGCAGTAGGCGCGGAACGACTCTGCGGTAGAGTAACAGAAACCGACTAAATCGCAGGGGCGGAAACTCGGCTGCATCCGTCCGGCATCGAGCCGCTGCAAGTCCAGCAGTTGATTTACCAAGCGCAGGAGGCGGCGGGAATTACGCAAAGCGATTACGGCTTGTTCGTAGGGCAAGTCTTCTTTGCGCCTGCAAGCTGATTCCAGAGGGCCGATAGTTAGAGTTAGAGGCGTGCGGAACTCGTGGGAGATATTTTGGAAAAATTCGGTTTTGAGCCGATCGGCTTCCAGAAGCCGTTCTGCCTGCTGTCTGGTAGTCTGGTAGAGGCGCGACTGCTGCACGGCCAGAGCAGCTTGAGTTGCGACTATTTGAGCCAGGTCAATGTCTGAGATGTTCCAGCGGCGGATGCTGTGATTTTGGCGCAGGGAAATGCTGCCGATGATTTTGCCTTCTGAGAGTAAGGGAACGACTAACAGGGCGCGGGCTGGCGATCGCACTTGCAGTTCTGTAACATTTAACTCGGGGTGTTCGTCGAGATCTTCGATCGCCACCGGCTCTTTTGATACCATAACTTGCAACAACAGCGGATTGCCCCGAATCGGCACCAAAGACTGTGGCAAAGAAGGATGGGCAAAAACCCAGGCGCGAGTGTTAGCAGCAGCATCGCCAGAAGCCGTCTCGTAGCCCAGAGGGTTCGCAACTAGCTCTGGATTGTCAATAAAACCCTGTTCTACAGCCACGGTATCCCTATCTGTGTCGTATAGCCCCACGCATTGGACGTATTCATCATCTTCTGTCCACAGAGATAGGGCGCAGCCGTCAACTTGCAAAGCTTGGCCGAGTTGTTGAGTAATGGCTGCAAAAATATTTTGGGGATCGAGACTCGATCGAATTGCCGTAGTAATAGTATTGACTAAGGCCTCCCGCTTGGCCAGCGCCCGCACCTGTTCGTAAGCCCGGGCTTGAGAAAGCGCCAAAGCCGCTTGGTCTGCCACGGTAATTACCAACTGTACCTCGTGGTCTTGCCACTGGCGCCGTCGATCAAACTGGTGCAGCGCCAAGACTGCCATCAGTTCGATTTTGTAAAATAGCGGTACGATCAAGCTCGATCGAATATTCGCAGCTTCGTAAGCCTGCTTTCGCTGTTGATTATCCCAGTTTAAAACTCGATCGTCAGTTTGGGCATCTTGAATCACCTCCACATCCAGAGTTTCCCAAACCAAATCCGGCAGCAAATCCGGGGAGAGTTCGGCCGCAGAAGCATCTGGGGGCGTGACTTCCTCATCGCCCCCCAACCCTTTAGTTTCTGCCTTCTGGTAAACGAACCACTCATCGGCCACCCGGCCGTCTTGGAACGGCCGCAGCAGACAGCAACTCACCTCAAACATCTGCCCGACACTTTCCACAATTCTTTGCAGCATTTGCTGGTAATTGGGAGCCGATCGGATAGTATTGGTAACGGCATAAAGCAGCGATTCTTGGCTCAAAGCACGGCGCAGTTCATTGGTGCGCGTTTTCAGAAGATTGTGAGTCTCAACAGCTTGACTGACAAGATTTATCAGCTCTTGAGCATCCCAAGGCTTGGTAACGTATTTGAATACTTTGCCAGCGTTAATAGCTTCAACTAAATCTTCAACATCCGTATAGCCAGTTAAAATAATTCGGATCACGTCGGGGTACTGAGCCGCCGTCAAGCTGAGAAACTCCGTACCGCTCATTTTTGGCATTCGCTGGTCGGAGATAATCACTGCTACTTCTCCCTCTTTTGCCAAAATTTCGAGAGCAGCGGGGCCAGATTCGGCTCTGAGCACTTTGTAGTCTCGATGAAAGGTGCGGTAAAGCAAGTCGAGGTTATCCGGTTCGTCATCGACGATCAGAATTTTTAGCTTAGGATTTTCTTGGGAATTCATGCACCGTTCTCCTGTGCCCCGGGGCTGTGCGATTTAATAAGTCTGATAAAAGGAAGAATTCGCCGATTTAAATTGCTGAAGTCATACCATTTTCGATTTTCGATTTTCGATTTTCGATTGCGAATGACTGATGACATAAGGATTGGTATTTTGCCTAGAGTGCCATTATTTTGGGAAAATGGTATCACAATCATTCGTGGATATGAAGTTGTTGTGAGTAGGCCGAGGCAAGCATCAACCTTGATTTTTGATGTCTGGGTTTTCAATTCGGAATTCTTCTGAGCCACAGTTATCTGTCGTGCACCCCAATTTTATTATTTAATGATATTCATATAAACTCGTCTCCCGATAAGTTTTTTTCACCCCTTACCTTTATGCAGCAGGAGAGCAAACACACATCTGGCCCTTTTAACGGGAGCATCTCAATGAAAGCAGCCCAGCTAGAAATTGGAGTTTTGAGGCAGGAGTTTTGAGGGAGGAGGCAGGAGGGAAGAGGAAGAAGGAAGGAGCCAGAAGAAGTGTTTTTACAAATATGAGATGCTCCCATTTTAACTGCCGTCTCGATATCTCCGAATACATAGGAATAACCGTCCTGATTGTGAGTTGATTGGCCAAATTTATGTTTGCTCCTGGCTCCTGGGAATATTTTATTTGGTATGTGAAAGCTGCCCGCAGCAAGATACAATAGACAACCAACATCTTCCCCTGTGTTTTTTTCCCACAAGTAACAGCAACTTTAACAGTCAGCCAAGGATAGCGACCACCATCCGGCGCCGAGCCCCTGACTGATATTCGGGGGTGGCCCACAGACCACAGAGGTGTCTGTGGGAGTGACGCAATTGCTGTACCATTTTAGTTAGACTTGCACTTTTTTCCCGATCTCGGCATTTTTTGTGCCTCCTGCAGACCAACGCCCAAGCCAATTACTGCGGCGAAACACCGCAAGATCGAGCATCCATCTGTTAATCTTAGCTAGGGATGTACTCTGTGGAAACCGATCGGTCGATTTTAGATTTTAGATTTTAGATTTTAGATTTACTCCACAGATGAATCGGGGAGCTTGAACTAGGGTCTAAAATTTTGATCTGTCCCCGACGAGTGTCGGTGGCTGGTATCGGTTTTTGGGCCGGGTGAATCAGCTCGATCGAGGTTTTGAAGGTTAGCCCCCAGTAACTAATTTGCTTACTTTTACTAACGTATGCTACTATTGGCTACATGGCATACGTCCCACTCAGAAAAGCGGTTGAATTTCTGGGCTTGCATCCACACACCCTAAGAAAATATGCAGATGAAGGGAAAATCAAAAGCATCAAAAACGAAGCAGGGCAACGACTCTACGATGTCGAGTCCTACCAGCGTGGTGCAACTAGAACTACCTTTATTTGCTACTGTCGCGTCAGTTCTCCCAAGCAGCGAGACGACCTCGCTCGACAAGTTGACGACCTGCGACAGCAATACCCCAACGCCGAAATCATCCAAGATATCGGGTCGGGGCTTAATTTTAAACGGAAAGGACTGCAAGCCCTACTGGTCAGATTTATGCGCGGCGAACAGCTCACGGTTGTTGTTGCCTGTCGTGACAGATTGTGCAGGTTCGGATTTGAACTATTCGAGTTTATGGCCGGGCAAAACGGTGGACAAATCTTGGTTCTCGACCGAACTGTTTACTGCCCAGAAACCGAACTCACAAGCGATCTTCTTGCCATCCTTCACGTCTTCAGTTGCAGAATGCACGGACTCAGGAGTTACAGCAAGAAAATCAAGGAAGATCCGGCTATTCCTAAATCCTGAACAGAAAGTGCTGCTCAAACAGTGGTTTGGGGTGAGTCGTTTTGTTTACAACACGACTATCAAATACCTGCAAGAACCAGGCACAAAAGCTAGCTGGATGACAATCAAAACTGGAATACTCAACAGTTTGCCAGAATGGGCAAAGCCTGTACCTTTCCAAATCAAATCGATTGCCATCAAAGACGCTTGCTCAACTGTCAAAGCAGCTAAGCAGGGTTTCAAGAAAGACGGGCAAATCCGTAAATGCAAATTTCGCAGTAGAAAAGACACCAAGCAATCTATCTATGTGCCGAAGTCAGCCATAAAAGAATGCGGCGTCTATCATTCGATTCTAGGCAAGTGTCAATTGACAGAATCCTTGCCTGCAAATTTCAGTGATGGTAGGTTGACTCTCGCTTATGGTGAGTATTACATAGTTGTCTCTGAAGAAGTGCCACAAGTCAAGACCGATAAACAAGGTCGGCTGGTTGCCTTAGATCCCGGTGTCCGCACGTTCATGACATTTTTCTCTGAAGATTCTTACGGCTGGTTAGGAAAAGATTCTAATTTGCACATCCAGAAATTGTGTTTTCGGTTGGACAAATTGGTGTCAAAAATCCCTAAATCTCCTAGTCGGCAAAAAAGAAGATTTAAGAAAGCAGCCAGCAGGCTTCGTTGCAAAATCAAGAATTTGGTCAAAGAGTTACATCACAAAATAGCTAAGTTTTTAGTCTATAATTTTGATGTGATTGTGCTGCCAACTTTTGAAAGTTCTCAAATGGTGTCTAAGTCGCGCCGTAAGTTGAGAAACAAAACGGTGCGACAAATGCTAAGCCTAAGCCATTACGAGTTCAAAACTTTTCTTAAATGGAAAGCTTGGGAAAAGTCTAAACTTGTGATTGATTGCAACGAAGCTTACACGTCGAAAACTGTGTCGTGGACTGGCGAAATTGTCAAAAATCTAGGTGGCGCTAGGACTATTACGTCCGCAGCTACTGGGTTGAAGATGGATCGGGATCTAAATGGTGCTCGCGGGATTTTGCTGCGGGCATTGGTTGACACGCCTTTGTTGAGAGATTCTCTTAACTTATATATTTGTTAGCATTTGTTAGCAAAAAAGTGTCGGTCTCACTCGCGCGCAGCAGAGTATCGAACCGACGGGGCCAACCCCTGGAGACTGTTTCCAGGCATCCAAATTTAAATTGGACGTTGGAAAAGTACCCAGTAGCTCAACAGGCAAGATCGGTTCGATCGGGGACGGGCGATGGATAGCCCAGAACTGCTGAAAGCTGGGGTGCCAAGCCGGGGGGCGGCGGGGAACATCCGACGCGCGATCGAGCCCGGTGTTAGTATGGTCAGTCGTTGAGTTTTTCAACTACCGCTTGACGGATAAATTATATTCGATCGGGTATTTCCCTAAGCAGAGAGCGGTAGGATTCCGGGAACCTGACGTTAAAACCTTTGTAATTGTTTTTAATACCTTGCCCGCTAAGCTGTCGCGCATTTAATTTGTAAGCTACTGTTTACTTAAACTCTTGTGATGCCGGCCGAAAGCCAGGGATCAAGCTTCAATTTAAAGGGCAAATAGCTTATCCACAAATCTACTATTAGGGGATGAGTTCTATTTTTTCATAACTAGAATATTAAATGCTAAAAATTTTCCATTTACCTCAAATACTACTTAAAGTCAACACAAAAATATGTAATTTAATCTGGCTAATAAACTATGCCTATAAGTTACGTTATAAGATCAGTATAACATCAGTGATTATTCTAAGAGGGTAGCTTAGAAACCCGCGTAAAAAAAATCATATAGTGGCCTGGCATTGTGAATCCTTCATTTTTTTCCTCACCATCTCACCAACAACAAACTCCTGGACTTTCTGGTTTTTCGATCCGGGTGGCTGCGCCCAACGACTTAACGCAGCTAGCTGATATTTTAGCCATGAGCTTTCACTCCCGCGAGGGGTTTGTAGAATGGGTGTATCCAGTGTTGCGTTTGGGCATTTACGAAGATTTAAAAAATCGACTGCGTTCTAAGGCAGAACATTACATTTGTCTGGTTGCTGAGCTAGTCTCGCGCGAGGAGGGAACGCAGAATTATCGATCGCACCGAGCTCAGCGCATAACAGGAACAGTAGAAATGGCTCTACGTTCTCGCTTTCCTTGGCAAATCCCTAATTCTGACTATCCTTATTTGTCGAATTTAGCCGTTCACCCGGAGTACCGGCGGCAGGGGGTTGCTCAACAATTGCTCAGCAACTGCGAGGAGACAGCCAAAGAATGGGGATTTTCTGAGATTTACCTCCACGTTCTGGAAAATAATCACCCAGCGCGACAGTTGTACTATCAAGCCGGCTATCGCTTGCAACAGGTGGATTGGAATTGGACTGGTTGGCTGTTCGGCCAGCCGCGCCGCCTGTTTTTACGCAAACAGATTTCGCTCTCCTAAGCTAAGTATTTGAATTGATCGTGGGGAATTGGGGCTTCGCCAAGAAAAAGGAAAAAATAGCTCTTCTTTCCTTCTATTGTGAATCAATGGAATGGGAATGGGGAATTATTGATGAATTTTAGTTTGCTCTTAAGCCCGATCGCACAACCCACTAAAATTAGTTTGATCGAGCGTAAGGATTCAGGTCTTTGATTGGGGAATAAGAGAAGGCATCAAAAAGTCACAAGAATGGGCAGATATAGCATCACGGAAAAAAGCCATTGCGCTTTTACCCTGAAACCGACAAGTCTGAATCACAGATAACAAATCAGCGGTTTGTTCAAACCGAGACATTGACCGGGAACCCCCAGATACCTTACGTTTAGTCACAGCTAATCTCAGAGAACGTTCTGCTAAATTATTATCAGGAGGAATGTCGGGATGGTCTAAAAAGTACCACCATTGATCTGCTTTCTCACGTAACGAGCGCAGTAACAGTCCAGCAGCATGACCAACATGACCTTGCCAAGTATTTAACAATTCTGCCAATCTCGTCTTAAAGTCCCTCGCCCAAGTCTGATAATCAATCTCTTGGGGGTGTTCCCGCCCTAGGCGATGTTGTCGAAATGCCTCATCAATTAATTCCAAAAATGCAGAAGCGACGACAGTGTTGTTACCGTGGCCCATTTGCAGAACTTTCTTAAAATGTCGCCGTAGATGGGCTAAACATTTTTGTTGCGCTCCCACAATCACACCGTTATATACGCTAAAATCATCGGAACTCAACACAGAGCGCAAATTCATGCCCCAGCATTGTCTCTAATTCGGCTCTACTGCGAGTGTCTGCGGCATGAAACAGGCAAAAATCTTGACCTGTGGCTGTCGGTCAACCATTCTTTGACTCCCTTCACACACCGGGGGTGTTTCATCCACATGGACGTTGCCTTGTAATGGTACCCATTTCCATAAAGCTTCAACGGCGGGTTTGACAGCATCAGCTACCCGCGCATTTGTCGCTTGTCCTGGACCTATCCCTAGGTCGATTCCACCTAGTTCGCGCAGGAACTCTTGTTGTTTTTCATAGGATAGGTGTCCATAATTACCCAACCAGCTTAATAATGCTTGTAGGTCAATACTTAAGTCAAGTCAAGGAACTATCCCGGATGCTGGTGCACCCATCACCATTGCTCCGCATTCATTGCATTGACATTTGACTCGTTGATATTCTACCACTTCAATTGGTAAGGCTGGCTTTACACGCTACCTGCTGCTTGCTATAACCAATCGGATCACTTAATTCTCTACTACCACAATGCTCACAAGATTCAGGAGTGCTGATTTGATATCTATCTACTCGCCCAAACCCTTTTCGGGTTTTGCCGATATGTCCCGGCTGTCCTCCTGCTTTGCGTTTTGGTTGGGACTGTGACTCTGACTCTGACTCTTTTGAGTTGTCAAAAGCGGCTGTCTCTGATTTCTGTATCAGATCGCTCGATGGTGGTTTTGATGATGTTTTACTATTACTGGGCTGTCTCTCTTGGAGCTTTTCGAGCTTTTGTTGTAATTTTTCAATCAGCTTCTGTTGGGTGAGCACAATTTTGACCAGCTCCTGGTGGCTCAACTGGTCAACCATTTCTAATTTTAGTGCTGCTGATAACTCTGACTTTTCGCTCATCTGACTACATTACCATATTGTTCGGCTCTCTGCGGAACTATTTTTACCTGAATCCTTACGATCGAGCGATTAAAAGGGCGGGTTTTTGAGATTGTCAATTATTGGCAGATATTTTTCGTGAACCCGCCCCTACCGTATTAGGCGTAATCGACCGGACATGATATTATATCAAATGCGGTAGCCTCGTCGGGCGTAAAATCCCGTCAATAATCACGGACGCTGCAACAGGAATTAATCGAATTAATCTGCGTTAATCTGTGTTTATCTGCCCACATCTGCGGTTTTTTTAAAAAAAATCTCGAACCGCAGATGACAAGGGATTGACGCAGATTCACGCCGATAATAAGAGATTTATGAATAATCCCGATGCTAACAGATTTAATATTATACCAAATCAGGCTTGAATACACCTTTATTTTTTAGCATTTGAGAGAGGAACAAAAGGCAACTTTGACATACTCCCCAGCTATCAAGGCGAGGGGATTCTAAACCCGGACTAAAATAAATAGTCTCCCAAGTTTAGGCTTAGCACTTCATTGTCCGATACTACCGAAGTAGTTTTACTCAAACTCTGTGCTCGTTTAGAGTCGTGGCGATACCCCATCCCGACTTTTTCTATATTTTTAGCGGCGTTCAAATCTCGATCGTGTTTAGCTCCGCAGTTTAAGCACTGGATTGAGCGCACAGAGAGGTCTAGTTTTCCCCATCTAAACCCGCACTCTGAGCAAGTTTGAGAGGTCGGCTCCCAGCGAGAAATTACTTTAAATTCTCTGCCGTATTTCTCAGACTTGCCCTCACAAAGCGTCCTAAATTCTCCCCATCCTTGCTGACTTATTGCCCTTGACAATCTCCGATTTTTAACCAGACCTGCTACGTTCAAATCTTCTAGGATAATGGTTTGGTTTTCACTCACCAACTTAGTATAGCAATCCTAAATCATTTGTAAAAATATGTAGGGGTAGTGCTACCCCTACTCCCCGTGCCTACCCCAGCCAAGGCGGGGCAACCGGGCGTGGGTTTTGCCCCTACAAGAATTACACGAATCATTTAGGATTGCTATAGATAGTTTGTGCAGAAAATCCTTTCGACTATCAGCAATCTGGTTGTGTAGCTTGGCAATTTTAAGCCTAGTTTTATCCCGACGTTTTGAGGTCTGGACTTGACGGGATAGCTGGCGCTGTAGTCTGCGAATTTTACGATCTAGCACTTTGTAGCTTGGACTTTGTGCGGTTGTACCATCACTCATTGCAGCGAAGGTTTTTATGCCCAAATCTACACCGATGCTTTGGTTTTTAGCCTCGGTCTGGATGGGGGAAACTTCTACAACAAAGCTTAGAGAATATCGGTTTGTACAGTCCTTGATTATCGTAACAGAGCTAGGATTGGATGGTAATTTTCTAGACCAAACGGGAAATACGTCCCCTATTTTTGCCAGATAAACCTCATTACCTCTCAATACAAAACCGTTGCGCGTTAACCTGGCCGATTGGCTGTTTGTCTTTTTCTTGAACTTAGGATAGCCGACTTTTTTTCCTTTTCTTTTTCCTGTGCAGGACTTGAAGAAATTGCTAAACGCCGCCTCTAAATCTGAGACAGATTGTTGTAAAGGAATAGCTGAAACTTCTCCCAACCATTCTCTTTCTGGTGTCTTTTTAGCTAAAGTTAAAACTAATTTTTGCAATTCGGCAGAACTAGGTTTTCTGTCTGACTGTTTGCAAAGTCTTAGAGCATCATTCCAGACTACCCGCACACAGCCAAACAATTTAGCTAAGCTAATTTTTTGTTCAATTGTCGGATAGAATCTGTATTGATACCGCCCTTTCATTTCCCCTCCTTTGTGTTCTTAATTTACTATACCATAGTATACTAAGCAATAAGCAATCAGGAAGATTGGGAAATTAATTTCAAGGCGGTTGAAACCGCGCCCGACTTCATCCCCATATCTGAAGCTAGGGGCTTTCGTCTCGTTCTTCCGGTAAGAACGATGTCAAGGGCAGAGTGCTACAAAGTTTTTAACCCGGATTGAGTATTGTGAGGAACGCCACAGAAGTTCGGATCTGCTGTGGCGTTTTGTTCGCCAGAACAGGAGACTTTCGCCGCCAATTCTAGAGCTCAGAGAGATTTGGTAGGAAATCCGAGGAGCCGATCGCCCCGTTAACCCCAACCAGATTTGCTAAAACCCGATCGGTTCCTGCTACTTGCAGCAACGTACCGTTCGGAGTGGCGCTAAATTGCAACTGCTGGAAACTCAGGCCGCCGCTCAAAACAAACTTATCGACGGCTACCTCGAAGTTAATCACAGTATCAGTGCCGCCATCAGCACTCAACACATATCGATCGAACCCAATACCTCCAATCAAAGTATCCTCGCCCAAGTCGCCAAACAGCCAGTCATCTCCAGCGCCCCCATTGAGAAGGTCGTTATCTTTACCACCAATCAGAGTATCGCTGCCAGCATCTGCGTTGATAGTATCTTGGCCTTCATTGCCGTAGAGCAAGTCATCGCCGTCACCGCCGTTGATGCAGTCTTGCTGGTCGTTTGCGCCCACCGAGACAGCCCGGTTATCAGCACGATCGCCATAGATGGTATCGTTGCCCTCGCCACCGCAGAGTTCATCGCTACCGTAACCGCCGTAAATCAAGTCGTCACCTTGATCTCCGTGTATGAGGTCGTTAGCTTTACCGCCGTAAATCAAGTCGTTATCTTCACCGCCACTGATGGTATCGTCACCCTCATCGCCGAACAGCACATCAGCACCGATGCCACCAAAA
This sequence comes from Microcoleus sp. T2B6, assembly GCF_036700475.1. NCBI lineage: Bacteria > Bacillati > Cyanobacteriota > Cyanophyceae > Oscillatoriales > Microcoleaceae > Microcoleus > Microcoleus sp. T2B6. The sequence goes on from NZ_JAUBOZ010000077.1 coordinate 32,087, forward strand.
AGCAAGTCTTGACCACCAATATCTTTAGCTCGACTTCGAGCACCGCCGTACATGGTGTCGTCGCCGCTATCGCCGACAAGGGTATCAGAGCCAAGTTCGCCCCAAATCAGGTCATTATCTTTGCCACCCCAAACACAATCATTGCCTTTACCTGCTTGCACGGTATCATTACCGTGGCCGCCGCCGATGATGTCGTTGCCGCTGTCGCTAAAGATTAAGTCTTGTTCGCCGAGATCCCCGATGGACTGGGAACTGCCACTGTCGCCGAGCAGAGTATCGGCTCCTTCGCCGCCGTAGAGGGTATCGGAGCCTAATTGACCGTAGAGCAGGTCATTGCCTTTGCCTCCGTAAGCGGGATCGTTATCTTTGCCTGCAACCAGCGTATCGTTGTCTTGTTGGCCGTTGAGGAAGTCGTTACCGAAGCCTCCGTACAGCAAGTCGCGTCCCTCGGAGTCGGTGGCCCTTTGGTCGGGGATGCCCCCAAACAAGCTGTCGGAGCCGATGCCACCAAACAAGGTATCGTTCGCGAGTTCGCCCCAAATTAGGTCATTTTCTTTACCTCCAAGGGCAATATCGCCACCTTTGCCGGTATGGATGATATCGTCGCCCTCGTTGCCATTAATCAGGTCTGCACCGTTGCCTCCAAAGAGCAAATCGCGAGCCTCGTCAGGACTCTGGGAGTTGTTCTGCCCGTTGTCTCCCAAAATCGTATCGGCACCTAGATCTCCAAACAGAGTGTCAGAGTCTAAGTCGCCGGCAACCCAGTCATTCTGTTTGCCTCCGTAAACACTATCGTTGCCCTCGCCTCCGTCAACAATATCGGTGTCAATGCCACCAAAAACCCTGTCATTGTCTTCGTTGCCGTAAATTTCGTCCGCGCCGTCTTCACCTAAAAGCAGGTCGTTGCCTCCAAAACCGACGATTTTTTGGTTGCCTTTGGTGTCTACGATGAAGCCATCGCCCTCGTCGGTTCCTTTGGTGGTTTGTCCCTCTGAAAATTGTGAAATAGGCCTGACAAATCCAACTGCAGGTGGTTGCTGCGGGGGCGCAAAGTTAATTCCCGGTTTTTCAATAATGGGCGAACATTGACAGTCGGTATCTGGTTCCCCGATCGGATTTGAGACTATGGGCGATGCCGGCGTTGGTGTGGGAGTAGACGCCCCCGACCGCAAGATAGCCACGACAGTAGCGACAGCGGGACTGGTGGCACCGCTGTTGTCTGTGGCGCTGTAGGTGAAATTGGTTCCTGTAAAGTTGCCAGTTGTGAAGAAAAATAGTTGCTGCAACTGTGCGGGAGTGAGGACTTGACCTGCTGTGACTGGTACACCACCGTTGGCTGGATCTCCTAAATACAGGACGGCTTGATCTGCTGGAGGCAGGGTGTTGATGGTGTAAGAGACGATCGACCCGTCGGGGTCGCTTCCTCCCAATCCTGTGACTAACTGGCTGCTATTGGGGGCGAGGCTGGAGTTGGCATTGTTGGCAACTGGCGGTTGGTTGTCAGTTGGAAGTATGGCCGCGACAGTAGCGGTAGCGGGACTGGTGGCGCCGCTGTTGTCTGTGGCGCTGTAGGTGAAATTGGCTCCTGTAAAGTTGCCTGTGGCTTGCAAAAATAGTTGCTGTAACTGTGCTGGCGTCAGGACTTGGCCGGGTGTCACTGGTACGCCACCGTTGGCGGGATCTCCTAAAAACAGAACGGCTTGGTCTGGTGAGGGCAGGGTGTTGATGGTGTAAGAGACGATCGACCCGTCGGGGTCGCTTCCTCCCAATCCTGTGACTAACTGGCTGCTGTTGGGCCCGACGCGGGAGTTGGCATTGTTGGCAACTGGCGGTTGGTTGTCAGTTGTGCTTGGAGTTGGTGTGGGCCCTATCAGTCCAGCCACACTAGCGGTAGCGACTGGACTGATAGCGCCGCTGTTGTCGGTAGCGGTGTAGGTGAAATTGGTTCCTGTAAAGTTGCCTGTCGTGAAGAAAAACAGTTGCTGCAACTGTGCTGGAGTCAGGACTTGGCCTGGTGTCACTGGTACACCGCCGTTGGCGGGATCTCCTAAATACAGGACGGCTTGGTCTACTGGGGGCAGGGTGTTGATGGTGTAAGAGACGATCGACCCGTCGGGGTCGCTGCCTCCCAATCCCGTGACTAACCGGCTGCTGTTGGGCCCGAGGCTGGAGTTGGCATTGTTGGCAACTGGCGGTAGGTTGTCAGTTGGAGTTGGAGTTGTTGGAGTTGTTGGAGTTGGTGCTGGAGTTGGAGTTGGTGTGGGCCCTATCAGTCCAGCCACAGTCGCGGTAGCGACTGGACTGATAGCGCCGGTGTTGTCTGTGGCGCTGTAGGTGAAATTGGCTCCTGTAAAGTTGCCCGTGGTGAAGAAAAATAGTTGCTGCAACTGTTGAGGAGTCAGGACTTGACCTTGTGTAACTGGTACACCGCCGCCCAAAGCTGGATCTCCTAAAAACAGCACGGCTTGGTCTGGTGAGGGCAGGGTGTTGATGGTGTAAAAGACGATCGACCCGTCGGGGTCGGGGTCCCTTCCTCCCAATCCCGTGACTAACCGGCTGCTGTTGGGGCCGAGGCGGGAGTTGGCATTGTTGGCTAATGGGGGTTGGTTGTCAGTTGGTGTTGGTGTGGGCCGTATCAGTCCAGCCACACTAGCGGTAGCGACTGGACTGATAGCACCGCTGTTGTCTGTCGCCCTGTAGGTGAAATTGGTTCCTGTAAAGTTGCCCGTCGTGAAGAAAAACAGTTGCTGCAACTGTGGTGGAGTCAGGACTTGGCCTGGTGTCACTGGTACACCACCGTTGGCTGGATCTCCTAAAAACAGCACGGCTTGGTCTGCAGGAGGTAGGGTGTCGATCGTGTAAGAGACGATCGACCCGTCGGCGTCGCTTCCTCCCAATCCTGTGACTAACTGGCTGCTGTTGGGGCCGAGGCGGGAGTTGGAATTGTTGGCTAATGGCGGTTGGTTGCCAGTTGGAAGTATGGCCGCGACAGTAGCGGTAGCGGGACTGGAGGCGCCACTGTTGTCTGTGGCGCTGTAGGTGAAATTGGCTCCTGTAAAGTTGCCTGTGGCTTGCAAAAATAGTTGCTGCAACTGTTCTGGAGTCAGGACTTGGCCTGGTGTCACTGGTACACCACCGTTGGCGGGATCTCCTAAAAACAGCACGGCTTGGTCTGCAGGAGGCAGGGTGTTGATGGTGTAAGAGACGATCGATCCGTCGGGATCGCTTCCTCCCAATCCCGTGACTAACCGGCTGCTGTTGGGGCCGACGCGGGAGTTGGCATTGTTGGCTAATGGCGGCTGGTTGTCCGTTGGTGTTGGAGTTTGTGTCGGCCCTATCAGTCCAGCCACACTAGCGGTAGCGACTGGACTGATAGCACCGCTGTTGTCTTTCGCCCTGTAGGTGAAATTGGTTCCTGTAAAGTTGCCTGTGGCTTGCAAAAATAGTTGCTGCAACTGTGCTGGAGTCAGGACTTGGCCTGGTGTCACTGGTACACCACCGCCCAAAGCTGGATCTCCTAAAAACAGCACGGCTTGGTCTGCAGGAGGCAGGGTGTCGATGGTGTAAGAGGCGATCGACCCGTCGGGGTCGCTTCCTCCCAATCCCGTGACTAACCGGCTGCTGTTGGGGCCGAGGCGGGAGTTGGAATTGTTGGCAACTGGCGGTTGGTTGTCAGTTGGAAGTATGGCCGCGACAGTAGCGACAGCGGGACTGGAGGCGCCGCTGTTGTCTGTGGCCCTGTAGGTGAAATTGGTTCCTGTAAAGTTGCCTGTGGCTTGCAAAAATAGTTGCTGTAACTGTGCTGGAGTCAGGACTTGGCCTGGTGTCACTGGTACACCACCGTTGGCGGGATCTCCTAAAAACAGCACGGCTTGGCCTGCAGGAGGCAGGGTGTCGATCGTGTAAGAGACGATCGACCCGTCGGGGTCGCTTCCTCCCAATCCTGTGACTAACCGGCTGCTGTTGGGGCCGACGCGGGAGTTGGCATTGTTGGCTAATGGCGGTTGGTTGTCCGTTGGTGTTGGATTTGTTGGATTTGTTGGATTTGTTGGATTTGTTGGATTTGTTGGATTTGTTGGATTTGTTGGATTTGTTGGATTGGTTGGATTTGTTGGATTTGTTGGATTTGTTGGATTTGTTGGATTTGTTGGATTTGTTGGATTTGTTGGATTTGTTGGATTTGTTGGATTGGTTGGATTTGTTGGATTTGTTGGATTTGTTGGATTTGTTGGATTTGTTGGATTTGTTGGATTTGTTGGATTTGTTGGATTTGTTGGATTGGTTGGATTTGTTGGATTTGTTGGATTTGTTGGATTTGTTGGATTTGTTGGATTTGTTGGATTTGTTGGATTTGTTGGATTTGTTG
>NZ_JAUBOZ010000220.1:0-2850 GCF_036700475.1 Microcoleus sp. T2B6
TTAATAATTAAATGGGGTCGCAAAATCAAAAATAAGGGTAATGATTGTATCACAGTTTAAATGTGCAACAGCTTAGCTCAACAGCAGTCTTAATTGCTATTCCCCAGCTATAACGGCTCATCTTCTCACGTTCACTGCTATTAGGTTTTGAACCATCTTCAAACACATAAGGATCGCCCCAGATAGGATTGGCAATAATACCATTAATGCCGATTACTTCACCTCGCTGATTCAGGATCGGCCCCCCACTCATACCTTTTTGAACATTATTGGTATAACCAATTTGATAGCCATCCTGAAATGCCTTATCTGGCAACAGAGAAACTTCGCCACTTGTAAAAACCAGCTTCTTAATGTCAGAGACAAATCCAGCGGCAAATACTTGCTGATTCACAGCCAGTGTCGATACACTCATCAACTCAGCTAAAGTGTAATCTTGAGCAGAACTAAACTGTAGCAAAGCCAAATCGCTACCTTTAAAGTTGACATCCTTAACCACATTAGCTTGATAAATTTTACCATCTGGTGTCTGGATGCGATATGGTTCACCAGGAACCAAGACGTGCCGATTGGTTAAGACACTATAAATGTCTTCTTTTTTGCTATTCGCTCCTTTTTTGCCAACCAATATTCCCGACCCGCTAGTCTTGTTTGATAGGACTTTGACAGTAATAGATTGAGCGATTCGCTGTACTTCTTCTGGAGAAAGTTGGTTTGTCAATGGTTGAACGCTCTCACTACGTCCAAAAACAGGAATATCCCAGATTCTTTTTCCTGTCATTCCCATTGTCACTGCGCCACCAATACAAGCAGTGGCGAACAATAGACTCACGGTAGTTAAGGTAAGATAACGACGATTGACTGACATTTGAGTACCCAGAGTTTTAGTTTTTCTCAGCAGGGATTTCCTCAGCAGGGAGTTTGCTAAGAAACTTTTTCACATCAATATAGATTTCAGAGGCATTAGAACCTCTTTCTTCTAGTGAGCCTGTTCCTTGATGGTCTGATAATAACTGGTTGACAACAAGTTTAGGGTTTGTTCCTGGCTTTAGCGTCCAGAGTAAAAGACAAGGGCGACCATGTTCTTTATCTTTAGCTACACAGATGGTGTCGAAACCCTTCTCTTTACCAGTTGTTATGTAATCCAGGAGTCCCTGCTTATTGTAATCTTGAAAACGGTTCGATACTTCTTCACAGCGTTGTTGCGGTGTATAGCCCACTTTATCACCAAAGTCAGAAACCCAGCGAATCACTGACTTTCTCTTTGGAATGCCCCCGTTTGTGAGCTCTCGTGCAAACGTAGTGGGTACACTGTCACTGCTCACACCGCAAATGAAAGTTACCGATTGAGCGGGTTTTATAAGCGTAATACCAAAAAACTCTAGTATTGTTACTATCCCTGCAAAAGCGCCTATAGTCCCCACTCCAATAACTACCGCTTTACAAATTGCCTTAACCTTTGTATTTTGTGGATTGTTCGTCGTCATACTGTTTTCCTAAACTTTAGCTGGACAAAGGATCTACTTAACCCTACGCTTCCGATGAAATCTCTGCTATTTACAGCCACACAACGCACCCTAACGATTCCGCAAATCCGAGTTAGTTTGCTAACGCCAAAAAATAAAGTATAAGGATAGTCGCCTGAAAACTTTCATTCCTTCACCGTTGTTATCACTTTGAGATTAATGACAGCCAGGGACTAGAACTCGTCACGGTTGCAGACTACTGACTATATTACTTCATTATAGTTGCTCAATAAAGGTTCAGAATTAGCTCTTAAACCATTTCAACAGGCTTCGTGCTTTGGACTTGACTGCGAAACCGCTTTTGGAATTGACCCATACCGAGCTAAAGTTCGCCTCGTACAGCTTGCTATTCCCGATATGCCAGTAGCGATCGTCGATCTCTTTGCGATCGCCCTTGAACACCTGCCCAGTTTTAGGGTCAATTTCCTGTTGGCTGCTGACTAAGTTCTCAGCTAGAGAATTTTGCAAGACTTTATCCTGAACAGCAGGAGGAAAATATTGGAAGAGTTCCTCTCTTGTAGGTTTTTGGCCTTTGTTCACGTTTAGGATAAAGTTAGCCCCCCCTGGAATTGAACTGACAGCACGCTGCACGTCTTCCCGGTAACTCATCAACTGATAGCGACCGATCGCCCGCCCGCAGTTGCGAGATCCTTCGGTACAAACCATCTCGCCAATAGCTTCGTAATCGCCACTGGCTGCATTTTCCAAATTGGCGATTCCTTCGGAAAGCTTTGCTAACGCCTCCCCTAATGAAGCTACATCCACACCGTTAACGTAAGTTGCGGGGCGCGCGCACTCTCGCTTTGATTCAGGTACAGGCTGAGTTGGTAAAGCGTTTTTTTGAGCGTGATTTGAACTCAGCGGCTTTGAAGGTTTTGTTTCAGATGCGACGCCTTTTGAACGCGAAATACTGTTAGAAGAACCACCCTCCAATCGACCGACAAACATAGGCGAATTAACGCCGTAACTGAGAAATGGAACCGGACCAATAATGTAAGGCGATTTGCCGCAGGGCAAACTAAACCTGAAGTACAGAGCCGTGTCAACAGTATCGCTGGTTTCTGACGGTTCCATTACCACTACTTTAAACACTTCCCCAAAAGGATGCCGGCCCGTCGGTTCCCAACCGGTCAAACAGCCAGAACCACCCCGCACTTCCTGGTATTTGCCGCTAATCCACTGCTTGCCTTCTAGCGGCCCTGCGGCGCGGCGACCGGCGTTTTCCATGTCGTCGAGTTCGATATAAGGGGTGCATCTCACTTTGGCAAATGTGTCAAAAAAGAGATAAAATGAAAAAGCTAGTAAAATCGTTAAATAAAGATGA